>NZ_NFIB01000001.1:0-162813 GCF_002159385.1 Flavonifractor sp. An52 | reverse complement strand
CGTCCCACTGGCGTTATGTTGTAAACAAGGCGGCAGCCGTTTTACCCGTCTGCCGCCCATGATAAATTTCACTCTATTTGCACCGCTTTTGGCGGTTACACAGAATTTGGGATTGCCCCATCAACCCCTACACCGGGAAGCCTTTCAGCAGTTTCAAGGACTTCCTGGCCTACCACCTTCCATGATAAAGGTGCCGCCGCGACGTACATAGACACCGCCTCCGATGCCGCTCTCCACAGTTCCTGTGGACATATTACCAGAGATCGTACCACCCAGCATGGTGAAGGTACCGCAGGAAACCAGCACGCCAGCACCATCATTTTTAGATATATTCCCGATGATTTCTGCGCCAGGATACATAGTGACTGTGTGGCCAGAGAAATTATTGGCCATGCAAATGCCACCAGATTTATTTGTGCTGTAATTGTTTTGTCCCATTTATAGATAAGTATTGGTCAGTGAAACTACACAAATGAGATGGATGGTATCTCATTTGTGTAGTTTCCAATCACTTGAGTTAATATGGAATAAACCTCATTTTCCCTTTTGTTACCACAACCAAGTTATACTTATCTAAGGTTATTTTGTCGCTACCACCCATACTCAGGACATACTTTGGGTAGGTGTTAAGAGTGCCATTTTCCCAAATACCATTCGTTGCCCAAATGCTATATGTTTGTTCATTACCCACTATCTCCAAAAACATTTTCATATCAGGAGCAGTTTCACCTAAATTATATCTGATCCCTATGTTGCTCCAAGCATAGTATCTTTCATCAGAAGGCGGCACAAATTGGTAGATTGCAAACTCTAATGGAGCTTCTACTAATTCCAACTCATACTCTCCAGCAGGTAAATAGTATCCTCTGATATGTTCTCCATTCCCCATAGAGATTTCTTGTTCATAACCATTCTTTTCTGTATAGAGAAAAGTGCTGTCATTATAGTCCCAAGCCCCCTCCGATAGTGTACCACCACAATAAATTGAGTTTCCTTTTGGGACATTCACATCAATCGAGCCAATAACCATTAAAACCAGAAGAACCAGGAATATATTTCTGATTGTGTGTTTTTTCTTAGGTTTAGCCTGCTTAATCTTATAAGTTGGAATAGGGGTTCCACCAATATGCGACATCCCAACATCAAGCTCACCGCAGACGGCGGGGCCGCGCCTTATATCCATAGTCCCCGCTGCCTGTATGCAGAGGAGGATCTGGACTTTATCTTTACATCTTTGGACGACATTGAAATCATTGATGAAATGGAGGAATCTTGAACATGAACAAGAAATTTCTGACGAAGAAAAACGGACGCCGTATCCAGTGTATGTGGGCGGCTTTGGTGCTGGCCGTATCTTTCATGGCAGTTCCCGCTATGGCCGCAAGTGATCCGCTCAGTATCGTCAACAATCTTTCCGATTTTATCTTCTCCATCATTCGTGCCCTGGGCATCATCATCCTGGGCTGGGGCGTGGTGCAGGTGGGTATGAGTATCCAAAGCCACGACGCCTCCCAGCGCACCCAGGGGTTCCTGTGCCTGTTTGGCGGGCTGCTGATTGCCTTTGCCAAGGAAATCCTGACCACCATCGGCGTGGCATGAGCCATGCAAAAGAAAATGGGGAATTGTGTCTCACTGTGAGACGCAATTCCCCAAAGGAGGTGCAGTTTTATCAGCGATAACTGGGTCGTTAATATTCTGGAGGACTCGCTTTCCGGGTGGAACGACAAACTGGCAGAGATATGGACCCTTCTGACCCAGACGCCGGAGACCTTCAAAGGCGGCGATATATGGAACGCTATCCTCGGCATCCATAACGCTTTGGTGGGGGTTGGATATGGCTTGCTGGTTCTGTTTTTTGCCATTGGCATTTTCCAGAGCGCGGCCAGTTTCCGGGACTTTCAACGCCCGGAATTTGCCCTGCGTCACTTTATACGATTTATTTTGGCAAAGCTGGCGGTGGGGAGCTGCATGGAACTGATGACGGCCATATTTGCCATCTGCGGAGGCATTGTCAATACCGTTATGGGCAGTGTAGGCGGTTCAATTTCTACGGCGGCTACGCTGCCCACGGAGATTGTGACTGCGGTGGAAAGTCTGGGCCTTCTTGAGAGTATCCCTCTATGGCTGGTATCTCTATTATCCAGCCTTTTTATCACCATCATGTCCTTTATTTTGCTGCTTACTGTCTATGGCCGTTTTTTCCGGCTCTATCTCTACACCGCGCTGGCCCCCCTTCCATTGGCGTCTTTTGCCGGGGAGGGAACCTCTGCCAGCGGAAAAGCATTTTTGAAAAGCTATATCGGCGTGTGTATGGAGGGCGCGGTAGTGGTTCTGGCCTGCCTGATCTATTCGGCTTTCCTGTCCAGCTCCACACCAGCGGCAGACGCATCCCTTTCTGCTGTAAGCATGGTATGGCAATATGTCGGACAGCTCATTTTCAATATGCTGATCCTCACCGGACTTGTCAAAGGCGCGGATCGGATCGTAAAGGAAATGCTGGGTCTATAACATAAAAAAGCGGGACAGAAAACACCTGTCCCGCTTATGACATATACGCGACTATTCCGTTTTACTTGTCTCCCCTGGGAATGGCCAATAATGGGTGGAAGGGTCGGATAGTATCTGCATTTCCCAAAACCGCTGTTCCTGCTTCCTGCGGTAAATGCGTTGGGCCCATGCCAAAACTGCAAATAGCACACATCCCGCAAAGAGGCCCAGGCACAGGATTTTGTGGTCTGCTGCCCATACAGGGAAAAAGAGTTTTGTAGCAATAAGATAAACGGCCAAGGGTAAAAGGCGGAGCCACCATAGCAGTTTACAGGCCAAAGGGAGAGCCACAAGAATAAGCAGCACGATGAGCAACTGCTTTCCAGCAGTTATGAAAACCTCCATGACAGAGCCTCCTTACTTTGTCAAATTTTCTCGCTTATTTCCTATCTATATTATATTGTTTTTTGCTGAAATGGTCAATTTTCGCAAGAATACGGGGTGATATGTTATCGAAATCAAAATTCCAAAGGAGGTACGCAAGCACCAGGAGACAATCTTTTTCGGACTATCCGCACGACAATTTTTCTGTTCGGTAATCGCTGTGGGATTATCTGTGCTTGTCTATCTGTGTCTTAGTTCCAAAATTGGGAAGGAGACGGCGGGCTGGCTTTGCATCCTTGCTGCCTCTCCGGTGGCTGTGGCTGGTTTTTTCCACTTCAATGGTATGACACTGGAACAATTTCTGTGGGCTGCCATCAAGTCTCAAATCCTTTGCGCCAAGCCCCGACGCTTTGTGTCAGAGAACTTCTACTATGTCTGCCTGGGAAGAAAGGAGCGTGATGACTTTGATTAAATCCTTATTGGCTGCCAACAAAAGCGAGAGAGACCGTTTCGTGATCCCACGCAGCGTTCAGCAGTCCATTCCCATTCGGTGTGTCTACTCCGATGGAATTTGGCATACTGGCCGAAAACATAGCCGTACCTGGCGCTTTGCGGACATTAACTATGCTGCCGCATCAGAGGAGGAGCGCCGGTCCATTTTCCTTTCCTACTGTGCGGTGCTCAACTCCCTACCCACTGACGCCGCCGCTAAAATTACCATCATCAACCGCCGGATCAATCCTGTGGATTTTCAGCGGAAAATCCTGATGAAAGAGCGAGGAGACGAGTTAGACCGCTATCGTCGGGAATCCAATCAAATCCTGACCAGACGGGCCGCCGAAAGCAACAATCTGGTCCAGGAGAAGTACATCACTCTTTCCATCCCACAGCGGAAAATTGAGGAGACCCGGACCTATTTCCGACGGGTAGACGCTAATCTGTCCAAAGGCTTTGGAAGGCTGGACTCCGGGGCAAAACCTCTTAGCACCCATGACAGGCTCCGTATCCTCCATGACTTTTTCCGTCCCGGTGAGGAGCAGTATTTTACCTTTGACCAGACAGCGGCCATCCGCCGCGGGCTCGACTTCCGGGATCTCATTTGCCCGGATGGACTGGCCTTCAAGGCCGGACACTTTGAGATGGGTGACAAGGTGGGCCGGGTGTTGTTTCTGAAGGACTATGCCAGTTACATCAAAGACGAGATGATTGCCGACCTGTCCGACTTCCCGCGAAACCTCATGCTCTCCATTGATATTCTGCCCATTCCCACCGATGAGGCTGTGCGGGAGGTACAGAGCCGTATCCTGGGCATTGAAACGGATATTACACGCTGGCAGCAGCGACAAAACGACAAAAACAACTTTACCGCATCCATTCCCTATGAGCTGGAACAGCTCCGGGGAGAAACTAAAGAATTTCTCTCCGACCTCACAGAGCGGGACCAACGGATGATATTCGCTGTGGTCACACTGGTTCATATCGCGGACAGCCTGGAGCAGCTGGACACGGACACCGAGGCGCTGCTTTCCATTGGCCGGGAGCACCTTTGTCAATTCTCTACCCTGCGCTATCAACAGGAGGACGGACTGAACACAGTGCTGCCCTACGGCCTGCGCCGGGTGAAGGCCCTGCGCACGCTGACCACCGAGAGCGCCGCCGTACTTATGCCCTTCCGGGTCCAGGAAATCCAGGACCCCGGCGGCCTGCCTTATGGTGTCAACGCCATTTCCAAGAACCTGCTGATTTGTGAACGCAAGCGGCTCATTTCTCCCCATGCCTTTTACCTGGGCGTTTCCGGCTCCGGCAAATCGGTGGCTATGAAGTCTACGATTGAAAATGTGGCCCTGGCTACCAATGATGATATTATCATCATCGACGCCGAGCGCGAGTATGGCCCTATCACCAGGTCCCTGGGTGGCACAGTGGTGGAAATCTCCCCGAGCAGCCCCCATCACATCAACCCCATGGAGGTGGCGGATGGATACGGCGATGGAGAAAACCCCATTGCCATGAAATCGGAGCTTATCACCAGTATTCTGGAACAACAGATGGGGGTTGGACGGGTCAGCGGCAGCCATAAGTCTATCATTGACCGCTGTACCGCCAATGTTTATCAGAACTATTTCCATAGCCGAGGTAAGGCTCCTATGCCTCTCTTGACAGACTGGCGCAACGAGGTATTGAAACAGGTGGACCCGGAGGCCCGCGAAATCGCCCTGGCCGCCGAACTCATTACCGAGGGCAGCTTGAATGTCTTTGCCCATCCCGGAAATGTTGATATGAATAGCCGAATCATCACGCTGGACCTCTATGAAATGGGAGAACAGCTCCGTCCTACTGCCCTGGTGGTCACGCTGGAGGCCATCCAGAACCGTGTCATGGAAAACCGAAAGCGCGGCAAGTATACCTGGGTATTTCTGGACGAAGTATATCTGTATTTCAAGTATCATTATTCCGGCGAGTTCCTGTATCGCGCCTGGAAACGGTTCAGAAAGTATGCAGGCATTATGACGGCGGCGACCCAGAATGTGGAGGAGTGCTTAAAGTCTGAAACGGCCCGGCTCATGCTGGCAAATTCTGAATTTCTCCTGCTGTTCAATCAAGCGGCCACCGACCGGGCGGAGCTGGGCAAGCTCCTTCATATTTCCGATACACAGATGGGATACATCACCAATGCAGAGCCCGGACACGGACTTCTGAAGATGGGCGGCTCCCTGGTTCCATTTGACAACTCCATTCCCAAGGATACCGAGCTCTATCGGCTCATGTCCACCACGCCGGGAGAAAACTGATATGGCGCCGGAAATCCCGTCTCACCATGAGATGCAAAACAATACACCACTGACCCTGGGCAGTCTATTTGATGGTATCGGAGTATTCCCCCTGGCCGCCAGCCGCCACGGAATCATCCCGCTTTGGGCCAGTGAAATTGAAAAAGCCCCCATCTCCATCACACGGCGCCATTTCCCGAGAATGGAGCACCTGGGGGATATAACAAAGATGGACGGCGGGCAGATCCCCGCCGTCCATATTCTTACCTTTGGCTCCCCATGCCAAAACTTGTCCCAAATCGGGGACCGTTCCGGATTGGCTGGAGCCAAATCAAGCCTGTTTCATCATGCAATCCGAATTATCAAAGAAATGAGGTGTGCCACTGGAGGTCAATTTCCAATTATCGCTCTTTGGGAAAACGTCATGGGAGCTCTTTCATCAAATGACCGGCTGGATTTTCTGGCCGTGCTCCGATCCTTCCAAGACGCCCCGTTTTCAGTTCCTCCCTCTGGTCGATGGGCAAATGCCGGAATGGTGCGAGGGGGATGTCCCGATTTGGCCTGGCGGCTTATGGACGCCCAATACTGGGCAAGCCCCCGCCTGGCACGACGGCAGCGTATCTTTCTCGTGGCAGATTTTGGAGGGCAGCGTGCTCACGAAATACTGTTTAAGCCCCGCCCAATGTTCCTACTTTCTGAAACTGGCCCAGCGGGCAGGTTGTCCGCCTCCGCCGGAAATCGAGGCCCTTTTCTTGAAACAGGGGGGCGTGTACCCATCCTCCGACCCTTTCAACTGTTCCGTATGCGGGGAGCATCCAAAAAACAGGAACACATCCAGTTCCGAGACAGCTTTGGGTTTCCAACTGACCCTTTTCCCACTATTTTAGCTGGAGTCGTCACGCCCTTTGCCTTCTGGTTTGAGGATGATCCTTTTGGGGGCTGCATCCGTTACCCTACGGAACGGGAGACCGAGCGCATGATGGGATTGCCGGAAGGATGGACGGAGTACGGCGCAGACGGCAAGCCCATCAGTCCAACCCAACGGTATCGTGCCCTGGGCAACTCGATTGCGCTACCCTGTGCTGATTATCTCATGGCAGGGATTGCGGAGGCACTGGGCAAAGATAAAATTGCGTCTCACCGTGAGACGCAAAATGGGAGGTGAATCATGCCGAAGTTAAAAGAGCGCAGTTCTGATGATAAAATCAAGCGTCCCGGTAAAGACCGGAAACCAAAAGGCCCCCTGCGGCAGATAACCGCCAAATTCCGCCGTAGGCTGGTGGAGCGTCAACGGGACAATAGCAGCACCGCAACACCGGACACCCAGGCGGCTGAACAGAGTGTCCAGGCGGGGATGGACGCTGTGGAAGAAGTGGGATACCGAGCCGAAAAGGCAGTTGATCGACTGCTGCACCCAGCGCACCGTCCCAAGGCCCGGAAGGAAGAAATCAAAGAAGGCGGCCGACATCCCAAGGAGAGAACAGATATGGTCCCATCTGCTGATGATACATTGAGAGATGGGAAAACCATTCATCCCAATACCCCGGACAGCTTACACAATGGATCACAGTTTACCCCGGAGACCCGGATGAAACAACAGGCCGTTGAGAAGTTGGAACGCTCCGTCAGAGCCGATCATCCAAAGAACGGCCAATTCCGGGAAGTCCCTCATTATGGCGGTACTCCCCAAAATACATACACCACAAAAAAAGAACACTCTCCAGGAAATCAATCCATCAATCCATCCATCAAGGAGCGCCCCCGGCGCTCCTCCGGGCCAAAAGAAAAGCCGCCCGGTGGGGCATTTACACCCAAGACACGAAAAGCTATGGATAAATCCGCCCAGGTATCAACGAGTGCGGTCAAAACAACTGCCCGAAAGACCGCAGGGACACCCGCAGCCAAGCAAGTAATGGAGCGTGCTCGCCGGAAGGCACAGACCGCCGCCCAGCGGAGTATGCTACAAAAATCCAAACAGACGGCTAAGGCTGCCGCGGAACTTTCCAGAAAGGCCGCTGTTGCGGTGACAAAAGCAGTGGCGGCACTTGTCAGCGCGTTGGTATCATTGGTAGGCGGCGTGGTTTTGGTGGCGGCACTGGCGGTCATGGCCTTGATTGCGGCACTTCTGGCCTCTCCGTTTGGGATCTTCTTTTCCAATGAACCGACCAGAGACGCCGTACCCCTCAGCGCCGCCGTCGCCCAAGTCAATATAGAACTGACGGACAGGCTTGCAGACCTTCAGAACGGAGACGGATATGACCGTGTAGAGATACTCGGCCATCCCCCGGACTGGCGGGAGGTTGCCGCTGTGTTTGCCGTCAAAACCGCCGGAGCGGCGGACGGCGCAGATGTGGCCGCGCTCACCCCCGAAAAGGTGGAACTTTTGCGGGGCATATTCTGGGATATGTGTACCGTGTCATCCGAGATCAAGACCGTGGAACACCCCGCCAGTGGGGACACCGCGGCCTGGAGCGAGGAGGTGCTGTTCATCTCCATCTCCGCCAAAACCGCGGAGGAAATGCGAACCACCTATGCCCTCACGGAGTTTCAGAGCCAGTCTCTCAATGAGCTTTTGGCACAGATGGACACCCTGGGCAGTCTGCTGGGCGACCTGACCATCTCCCAGGCTGACGCCCTGGAGCTGCTGCAAGCCCTTCCCGCCGACCTGGCCCCGGATCGCCGTGCGGTGGTGGAGACCGCCTGCAAGCTGGTGGGCAAGGTCAACTACTTCTGGGGCGGTAAATCCCTGGTTCTCGGCTGGGACTCCCGCTGGGGTACACTCCGGGAAGTCACCGCCGCAGGCAACTCCACAACCGACACCTACCGCCCCTACGGTCTGGACTGCTCCGGCTTTGTGGATTGGGTGTTTTACAACATCACCGGCGGAGAGTATGTCATCGGCCACGGCGGAGGGGCCCACGCCCAGCACACTTATTGTACCGCCATCTCCTGGGAGGAGGCCCAGCCGGGTGATCTGGTGTTTTATCCAGAGGACTCCCATGTTGGCATTGTTGGCGGCAGGGATGAAAACGGCAATCTGCTGATCGTCCACTGCGCCAGCGGAGCCAACAATGTGGTCATCACCGGCCTGGAGGGCTTTACTTCCATTGGACGCCCCTTGTATTACAGGGTATAAAATAAATCTCACGGTGAGACGCAAATGCAAGTGGAAGGCATATTCAGGACTTTGTTGATATGGATGCGCTGTACTCCCGCTGTCCCTTATGTATGTAAAAATCAAAAATGCTTGGTGCAAGCATCTGCTGGAATTTTTGCAGAACCTATGCTATAATACAAATTCAATCAGAAAGAACGGATGATGGGGCAGGCATGATTTTCTCTTGCCGCGGGGAGGTGAAGCAGGTATGATACAACAGAAAAACGATCCCATTTGGAATCTCACCCGGGAACAGTGGTTCCAGGCCGTCTGCTTTTCCCTGTGCTTTTTGGCCTTCATGCTGGCAGAATCGGCGGTCAACGCCCGGGCGGCAGATCTTCTTGGCCCGGGGCGGGTCAACGCCGTTTACGCCCTGGGCTTGGTCTGCACCGGCCTGGGATTTCTGTCTTTTTCCCTGCTGCGCAAATTGGTCGGGAGGGAGCAGGGACGGAAATACGCCGCCTTCCTTGCGGGGGCGCTGTGCGTGGCCTCCGCCGTCCTGCTCCTCACCACCGATCAGACTGCGCTGTTTTCTCTGGGCGCCGCGCTGTGCCTGCTCTCCTGCGGCCACATCGGCGGCTGCGTCTACTACAACCACGCCATGACGTTCCAGGGAAGCAGATGTGCCGGCCGGGTCACCGGCATCGGGATGGGTCTTGCCGTACTGCTCCAGTTCCTGATCCAGAGCGTCATCCCTCTGGATGTCATTTTCCTCATCAGCATGATCGGCAGCATTTTCCTGGTGGTGTTCCTGATGTCCAGGGCGCCCCGGGACTGGGTGCTGGCCGACCCGCTGCCCTATTCCGCGGAGAATGAGACGCCCCGGCGCACCGCCCTGATCCTGCTCTCCGCCGTGGCGCTGATGAGCTTGGTGTCCGGCCTCATCGACGGGGTGATCACCGCCTTCGACAGCGTCGGGACCTATGACATCTACCATGGTGTACGGCTTTTCTATGCTCTGGGGCTGATTCTGGCGGGCTGGGCGGCGGACCTGCGGAGGCGGAGGCTGCTGCCTCTGGCCACGGCCTGTGTGATCCTGCTGTCCTCTGTCTCCACGGCGCTGCTGTCCTCCCCGGCGGGGTACTTTGCGGGCGTGGCATTGATGTATGTGTACAGCGGTTTCTATGTGATTTTCCTGACGGTCCTGTTCTGCGACTTCGCCCCCAGGACCTCCCGTCCGGAACTGTGGGCGGGCCTTGGGCGGGCGGTCCGGAGCTTCGCCGTGGCGGCGGTGGTGCCGTCCATGCCCTGGCTCTATGACGCCTGGGGCAGCACCGCGCTGACGGTGGCCAGCTGTCTTCTCTCCGTGGCGGTGCTGCTGGTGCTGCTGCCCTGGATCAGCCGGGGCGGGCAGAGCGAGCAATCCCTATCACCGGAGCAGGCGCTGGAGCGGTTCTGCCAGAGCTGCCGCCTGACGCCCCGGGAGTCCCAGGTGCTTCGGAAGCTGCTGGAGAGCGACGACAGCCTGCAGCTGATCGCCGCGGATCTGTCCATCTCCGTGCGGATGGTGCAGCGGTATGTGACGGCCATCTACGAAAAGACGGGAGCCAAGTCACGCACGGGACTGCATCAGCGCTATACCCAGCACATGTTGGAAAACCGCTGAATGCTGCAAAAAACAAAACATTTTTCCCACAAAACCAGGGGGTTCGTAAATACGAACCCCCTGGTTTTTCATTTTGGCGGGAATACGGCCTGCACAAATCGGCCCCGGTGGGCTACAATGGCCACATCCTAACAAGGCAATACGGAAGAAAGGAGGAGGCCATGAGCGAGCATAGCGCATGTCGGCTGCTGCCCTATGCCCAGCATTTGGTGAGACTTGCTGTGTGTGATGTGCTGGAACAGGAGGGCTGCCTGGACTTTGTCCGGGACGGGGCCGGCGGGGCCATCCTGGCCCATGTCACGGTCTACGGAAACCCCGGGCGGTTTTCCATCGCGGTCCGGGACGGCCCGGCGGGGACGGAGCTGGCTGTTTCCATCACAGAGCCCAGGCCGGGGCTGTCCCCGGAGGGGCAGCGCCGGGCGGAGAACTACCTGGCCGACCGGGTGGAGCAGCTGATGGAAAATGAGCTGCGGCTGGAGCCGCTGGCCGCGACCCCGGCGAAAAGGGGAGACGTCATCAGAGGACGCCGCCAGAGCTGTCCGGCAGGGTCTGTCTGGCACATCCCGTGAAAAAAGGAGGAGATTTGCATGAAAACCAGAAATTTAAGGCGGCTGCTGGCCAGTCTGCTGTGCCTGTGCATGGTGGCCGGGTTGCTGCCGGCGGCGGGCTTTGCGGCGGAGCTGCCCGCTGCGGACCCGCCGGACGGGAACGGCTTCTCCGACCCCGTCTACCAGGTGGAGGCGGACACAGAGCCGGTCCTGGACACAGAGCCTGATGACGGCACTGGGCCTGACGCCAATACCGACCCGTTTCTCACCACCAACAGCGCCAGCGTCAGCCTGCTGGCGGCCAATGTGAGCAACAACAGGCCCTATCAGGGGGCCGACGCCACCACAGCCAACCACAACACCCATATTTATGTGGTGGAGTCCGCCACAAATAGCGCAAAGTACTGTCCCTACAGCACCTACAGCGGATACACCACCAGCGCCCCGGCGGGTATGCGCTATGATCTGAGCACCAATACCCTGACCCTGGACAACTACAACGGCGCGGGATATTACATCCAGACCAACATGATGGGCAGCGACTTCACGGTGGAGCTCATCGGCAACAACACCCTGGACGGCATGGCCCTCTATGGCTGGCAGTGGGGCTGCGGCCTCACCTTCACCGGCAGCGGCACGCTGACCGTCAACGAATCCAGGGGAAGAAGCTATGGCCTCGCCCTGTATGGCGAGGGGGCGGAGCCCACCCTCCACGTCAGTCGGGAATCCACGGTGACGGTGTACAGCGCCACCGAGGGCCATCCCATCTTTTTGGAGGGCTCCTCCAGTCTGAGCACATCCCCCATCACCTACGATGGCCAGCTCTCCGGCGGAACGCCCGCGGCAAAGCGGCCCAACATGGTCGTGAATGACATCCCCACCGCAAACGGGACCACGGGCAACTGCGTGATCTACACCAAGATCGGGGATACGTCGGGGGACTACTATGGCTTTACCACAGCCTATTCCTACAATCCCAATACAAACGAGTTCCTGAACGCCACCTACCGGCTCTGGAAACTCACCGGCGACCCGGCCGGCGGCTTCACCCTCGCCGAGAGGGTGAATGATGGGAACGGCGAGCAGGTGTCCTATGTGTCCTACATCGAAAATGAGGCGCCCACAGAGGTGGCGGCGGCCTACACCCCGGTGCAGGAGGCCCTCGCCAACTGGTCCATCTCCGCCGACGGCGACTTCCTCCGTCCGGCCCAGAGGGTGGTCTTCTCCCCCTCCGGCGCCGTGGGCGGGGAGCAGGGGATCTCGGCCGTCAACGCCTTCTTCTCCACCTTTAAGTACCAGGATACCCCCAGCATCCGCGGCGGTTTGCCCTATTCCCTCTTCCTCTACACGGCGCAGCCGGTGACGGGGACGGAGAACGCCACGGCCACCGTCCACTACAAGCCCGCCGGCGGGGGGCCGCAGTCCCTTACGGTGAGCCTGACGGGCACGGCCGGCAGCTATCTGCTCTCCGGCGGCGGCGAGGCCTTGGCCAGCGGCGTCACCGGGACCATTGACAAGGTGGTCTTTGCCATGGGTGAGGAGAACAGGGAGGTCTCCGTCGGACTGCCCATTGTCGCCACGGCGCGGGTACACTTCACCGGCACCGTCAGCGCCAACGTTGCCAAATACCTGAAGGTCTATCAGGGGGGTACCCTTCTGGAGACCGTCTCCCTGGGCTGGGACCCCACCCCGCAGGACACCTATGTGACGTGGGCTTCGGCTGACGGCAGCTACACCCTCCAGGTGACTGGCACGCAGTATGGCCGGGAGGTGGTGTACGCCAGTGGCTCCATCTTCTCTGGGTTGGAGACCACCCTGGATCTGGAGGACGTGACCCTCACAAAGGTCAGCCCCTGTGTGGTGGCTACCAATGGCGAGGCATTGGAGCGCTGCTACTATTTAAAGTGGTATGCGAGCAGCGAGGACGATGCCAAGCCCATCGCCACCGGCTCCAGCTATTGCCTGCTCCCGGGTGAGACCCTCTATGTGCAGGCCCACCCGGATGGCGCCTACTTGACCCGATTTGCCTCCGGCCCAAAAACGAAAGTCACCGCTGAAAACCCCACCCCCACGATAAAGCTGGTTGCTCTGCAGCAATACACCGTCTCCGGCGAAGTCCAGCTGGAGGGCGGGACGCCCCTCAGCGGCGTGACGGTCACCGTCTCCAACACCGTCTCCGGCAACGCCGTTTCCGTAACGAAGACCCTCTATAATAGCGGTCCATTTAGCCTCAAAACGCCGGTGCTGGAGGGGGCGGTCCTCACCGTCAGCCGGGGCGACCTGGAGTCGGAAACGCTACCCTTGACGGCCGATCAGGATAACACCGACCTCATCATCACTCTGTCCGCCCGCCAGGGCGTGATCACCCTGCCGACTAGAAATATGTTCACCTCCTGCGAGCTGACGACATGGGACGGCGAATCCGTGGCCTTCACCACCAGCGGCGACAAGAAGTACATCTACCTGACGGAGCCGGGGAAGGCGGAAAACCAGACCCTCCACATGGAGATGTACAACAATCATTACTACTGTGAGACCGACGTGTCCTTGGACAGCAATAGCTGTGCCAACATTCGCAGTACCGAGCTCCCCTCCTTTGTGGAGCTTGGGTCCCTAGCCGTTGCGCTGGCCAATCCCGGTCGCACCGACTGCTACATCCTGCTGTACGATGCGGGGGGCGCTCTGGTGAAAGCGGATCGGTGCCAATCCTGGGGAGATGAGCTCGCCCACTACAACATCTACCTGACGCCCGGCAGGTACACCTGCCTGCTCCTGGGGGATGGCCCCTGGCAGCAGGTCAGCTATGCCCAAAACAGCCTGGCGGAGCTCAAAGCGGCCCTTGCGGAGGCCGGACTCAGCCAGTATTCTCTGGAGCGGTCCGTAGAGATTCAATACAAACATAGCGAGTCGATCAACGGCACGATTCCCGCGGATACCGTAAGCTCCCCGCTGAATCTGGAGGCCAGTGGTCTGACCGTCACCACTGAGGGCGAGGTGGTCTCCGTCCGCATGACGGTGGCGCCCAAGGACCTGGAGAGCGCCCCGAAGGACCTCAGCGTATCCCTATACACCAATAATTTGGGGAAGGAAGCCAGCAGCTACATTCAGGTCATCAACGGCAGCCTCTACGTCAACGGGAAGCGCCCCGGGGATGGGAATACCTACGTTTACCCCAATGAAAGTGATCATGTTACTAAATTTGACGGTGAATACCAAATCCGGATTTATGACGTGGACAAGTACGGCGGCTGGCCGGTCACCCTCCAGTGGCAGTACCGCCGCGGCGACCCGGAGCGGGTGGAGGCCCTCGCCTATGCCAGTCTGGGCAAAAAAAACAGAGCTTATTTTGTGGGGGCGGCCACCCTGTATGAGCCGCTGATCACCCTGTACGCCCCGGAGGCGGTGGCGGAGGCGTCCTTCTACGTCTACGGCAGCGCGCCCGAAAAGAGTAACCTCACGCTGTTTGTGGACGGGGTGGAGACCGCGCAGCTCCAAGCCAACGAATATGGCCGTTACAACGTGCAGCTGAGCCTGGACAACCCCATCGGCCCCGGCGAGCACACGGTGTCCGCCAAGGCGGTCACCAAGGAGGGCCTGACCCTCACCTCCAACGTGATGACCGTGCGGTACAACGCCTCCCTGCCGGTGCTGACTAAGATCCAGCTGACGGATTATATGCATATCCCTGTTACGATGTGGGATTCCCAAAACGGGGTGGACGTCAATTCCAGCCACTTTTATTATTATATGCCCAATACGGCCATGAGATACTTCCTGACCTTCAGCGGCGATGCCAGCGGAGATGCCCTGGAAGAGGTCATGGTCTACCTGCCCCGGGCGGACGGGGTGGAAAAGCTGCCCGCCACCTATCGGGACACCGGACGGTGGGAAACGGACTATTATTACTGCGGCGACAACCCGCCCACCGGCGCGTGGGTGTACTATGTGCCCAAGGAGCCGGCCGCCCAGCTGACCGAGGGGGAATATACAGCCCTCCAAAAGGCAGTCGAAGCGGAAAAAAGCGATAAGGTAACTGAAAGCGGCAAGCAAAATGCAGTCGAAACTGCATTGGGCAATGCCGGCCTGAACAATGTCACCTGGGAAGACGGCAAGCCCACGGAAGGCACGCTGACCTTTACCAACGGCAGCAATACCTACAACTTCAAGATCACCCGCAAGGAAGAAGCCACAGGTGCTGCCGATGCGATCAGCAAATTGCCCACCATGCCCACCGACGACGAGTTGACTGACCAAATGAAGCAGGGCTTCACCTTCATGAACACCGGCGACAACACCCAATACACCCGCATGGGCACGGTGGACGGGGAATTCACCGTGGAGACGGTGAGCAAGTACCAGGCGGGGAACAGCACCATCTGGAAGCACGAGACCATGACCATGAACCGGTATGAGCAGGTGGTCTATGATGAAGCCAGCGGGGCCGTGTCCACCACCATCTACGAGAATACGGCCGCCGGGGCGGCGCGCATCGCGGAGCCCCAGGGCGACCCGGACACCAAGCTGACCGGCTCGTATAAGACTGAGGCGGACAACATGTACAACGCCCAGCAGGTGCTGTCTGTGTGGCAGGCCTTCTACGCCGCTCTGGACGAGACAGAGCAGAAACTGGAAGGCAACGGCACCGCGTCCTCCAATGCGTTGACGCGCAGCATCACGCAGCGGTCTTCCACTGGAGACGACGGCCTCACGCCCTCCGGCCCGCCGCCCACGCCCCCCAGCGGCCCGCCCATCGGCGTGGACCCGGATATGGCCTACATGAGCATTTTGCTCCAGATGCTGGAGCAAAACGGCGTGGACGACATGAACTCCGAGCTCTTCTGGACGGCCAACGCCAACCGGGAGACCCTGGGCGGCGGCCTCTACAACAACCTGAAGTGGAAGGTGGGCGAAAAGCAGCTGGAGATGGTCAAGGACTATCTGAAAACCGCGACGGATGCCACCAAGGCCGCCGGCAAGAGCACAGAGGAACTGGCAAAATGGGCCATGGAGCAGCTGGAGGACGGCATCTGGAACCAGATCACCAACACCCTGGGCTTCGGCAAGAGCAAGGAGATGCGGGAGCTGACCAAGAAGGCCTACGACGCCCTGCTGAAGGCCGAAAAGAACGGACAGGAAATCGACTGGACCGGCTTCCCCTTCAACGACGAGTGCCCCGACCCCCGGAAAAAGCAAGACCCCGACAAGGACAAGGACAAGGACAACGATGGCGGCGGTTCCGGCGGCGACGAGCCCGGCGGCGGCGACGAGCCCGGCGGCGGCGACGAGCCTGGCGGCGGCGACGAGCCTGGCGGCGGCGGCGAGCCTGGCGGCGACAGCCCCCAGGGGCCCGGCATCTCCGAGCCCGTCCCCGACGGGCCCAAGCCGGCCATCGACCCCTCCGGCTATGTCTACGAGGCGGTGGAGAACAACCGCCTGGAGGGCGTGAGCGCCTCCGTTTACGAGGTCAACACGGCCACCGGCGAGAGAACCCTGTGGGACGCCTCCGTGGCGGATCAGGTCAACCCCCAGACCACCGGCGAGGACGGCTACTACGAGTGGTTCGTGCCCGAGGGCGGCTGGTCGGTCACCGTGTCCAAGGAGGGGTATGAGGCCTATACCACCGGAGAAAACGACGGCAGCGGCGCAACACAGGCAGGCGACGGCAGCACCTGGTACATGCCCGTGCCGCCGGTCCAGCTGGATGTGAACATCGGGCTGACCAGCCTGGCCGCCCCCGAGGTGGAGAGCCTGACCGCCGCCACCGACGGGGTGTACATCGCCTTCTCCCAGTATATGAAGGTGGATAGCCTGACCCAGAGTGTGTTTACCCTGAAGGCCAACGGACAGGATGTTCCCTTTACCGTGGAATGTGCCACGGAAAAGGCACCCGACGACACCGAACTGACCCGGTCGGTCGTGCTGAGACCCACCTCCGGGGCGCTGAACCTGGGCGATACGGTGGTTGTCAATGTGGATTCCACCGCAGAGAACTACGCGGGCAAGACCCTGCGAGCCAGCCGATTCACCCAGGCGCTCTCTGTGGTGGCGACGCCCCAGGCGACAAAACCCTCCGCCACGGTTGGCAGCGGCAAAGTAGCTGCCAATACCTCTGTAACCCTGACCTGCGATGCGGGTGCCCGCATCTTCTACACCACCGACGGCAGTGAGCCTAACCTGAACAGCAAGCTCTATACCGGTCCCATCCTCATCACCGCAACCACCACCATCAAGGCCATTGCGGTGCAGGCGGGCATGAAGGACAGCGAGATCGCCACGTTCACCTACACTGTGGACACCTCCGGCGGTACCACTCCCGGCGGCACCACTCCCGGCGGCGATGACACCCCCGGCACCACCCCCGGCGGCACCACCCCCGGCGGCGGAGGCGGCGGAGGAGGCGGCGGCAGCGGCTACTCCGTCTCCGTTCCCGCCAGTTCCAGCATCAAGGGCGGCTCCATCACCGTCAGCCCCCGCAGCGCGGACAAGGGCGACACCGTCACCATCACCGTGAAGCCAGACGACGGCTACGAGCTGAACAAGCTCACCGTCACCGACGCCAAGGGCAACGAACTGGAGCTGACGAATAAGGGCAATGGAAAGTACACCTTCTCCATGCCCGGCTCCAGCGTGAAGATCCAGGTCTCCTTCAAAGAAATCGCGGAGCAGGTGACCAACCCCTTCACCGACGTCTACGAGAGCGACTACTACTATGACGCGGTGCTGTGGGCGGTGGCAAACGGCGTCACTGCTGGCACAAGCGCCACTACTTTCAGCCCCAACGCTCCCGTGACCCGGGCCCAGATGGTGACCTTCCTGTGGCGGGCCTACGGCTCCCCCAAGGCCACCGGCAGCAACCCCTTTGCCGACGTGAGCGCCGGCACTTGGTACTATGACGCGGTGCTGTGGGCGGTGGCCAACGGCATCACCAACGGCACCAGCGCCACCACTTTTAGCCCGGATGACCCCGTGACCCGGGCCCAGGCGGTCACCTTCCAGTGGCGGGCGGCAGGCACCCCGGCGGCCGTCGGCGGCGGCTTTGACGACGTGGCGGCGGACACCTGGTACACCGACGCCGTCACCTGGGCGGTGGCCAAGGGCATCACCAACGGCACCGGCGGCAACAAATTCAGTCCCGAGGTGACCGTGACCCGCGCCCAGGCTGTCACCTTCCTGTGGAGAGAACTGGCGTAATGGTTCTGTAGGTTGGGTGATGATATGATGTTAAATCGCCCCTTTTGCCTTACCGGAGGCGAAACCTCCACCTAATCGAATACGACCACCTGCTGAAAAGGCGCAGGCAACCAACTGGTTGTCTGCGCCTCAATTTTTTCTCGACAAATTACCCGAGTATCTCTCAAAAAATTCTGAAAGATATTGGGGTGATGTGTCGAGGTATGGATGTGTTTTTTGCACATCTCTTTCCCGGTCGGGAAAAAACATTGAAACTTTAGAAAAATTTTTGCATTTTGGCGGAAAAAGATACTCCTGCCGCTCTCCTCCCGATTTTCGTTGACCATCCACGAATCAACGAAAATTAAAGGAGGAGCCAATATGTTTGACCGAAACAGTGACTATGCTCTGAACAAAAAAGACCCGGACGCCATCGTATGCAAAAGCGCCACCGGAATACATATCCGCCTGACCCGTGCCGACTTCTCCAGTGCGGAGGAGTTTGAAAAATGGAAACGCTGGTCCGATGAAAACTACCACGCGATTGAGAAAGCGGATCACCGGCACAGTAACCGGACAATTTCACTGGAAGGACTGGCTGAACTATCCTTTGCGGTGCTCTCTGCCGAAACGGAGGTCATGGATCAATACGACCAAGAGGAACGGGCCCGCCTATGCCGCCTGTTGGCCGAGGGCCTGGACGCCTGCCTGACTGCGCCTCAACGCCGCCGTCTTTGGCTCTACTGTGTGGAGGGACTGACCATAAAGGAAATTGCGGCGCAAGAGAAGGTCAAACACCAGAATATATCCAAGAGAATATTGGCAGCCAAAAAAATTCTAAAAAAATTTTTGGAAAGGTGGGTGCAAAACGGGACCAAAAACGGCGGTAAGTGAAGGACGAGTTTTATTCCTTCGATCTTTCTGACAACTGAATAGGACGAGCCAGTTACTTGCCGTATTCTGTTGAGCCAAACGCTGGGTGCGCCGGGATCTTCTGCCGGGAAAGGAGGTGACAGCTCCGGCAGAAAGGAGCGAACTACACCAGCAGCGTAACACGGTTTGGCAAAGCCGCAGGCCATGACACAAATACGGGATCATGCTACTTGCGTCGGCTATGCGTCACAGAGTAGGACGCCCCGCCCACGGGAATGGGGGGAGGTTTATTGCCTATGGAGCGGTTGCCACCCGCCGCTGGCTTGTCTATCCTTACTTGCACCTATCAGTGGACACTCCGAATGATATGGCTTTTTGCGTCTCACCGTGAGACGCAAAAGATGGGAGAAGAATATGAAACCTTTGGAGACAAAACAATTTCCGAGTGAAGTAATCACGATTGATGGCTGCACTGTAATTATGCGATATGCAGAAAAGCCTGTCCCCGGTGTGATGGACAAGGTGAAAGACACCCTTGTAAATCAGAACTTTATTGACAAAAATTGCTCTATTTCTTGCAAAAACGACTAAAAAATGCTATAATAATAGTGTAAAGTGTACCTTGACAAATAGATAGAGAAATAGAGAAAACAAGGATACATACACTGTTCCCATAGCGAATGAGGTGTATGTTATGGAAAATGTAGTGCGAGTCGATTGCCTTTATCGTGTATCTACGGTAGGACAGGTTGAGAAAAACGACATCCCTATGCAGAGAGAGTTTTGCCGGGCTTTTATTGCAGAACACCCTAATTGGAAACTTGAAAAGGAAGTGTACGAGAAAGGCGTTTCCGGCTTTAAGAAATCTGCAAAAGAAAGAGACGCCATCCAGGAGCTTCAACGTGACGCGGTAGAGGGAAAGTTTGATATTCTTTTGGTCTATATGTTTGACCGCCTGGGCCGCAAGGATGATGAAACTCCGTTCATTGTTGAGTGGTTTGTGCGAAATGGAATTGAAGTTTGGAGTGCAACAGAGGGACAGCAGCGGTTTGACAATCATGTAGATAAGCTGTTGAACTACATACGCTACTGGCAAGCGTCGGGTGAGAGTATCAAGACTTCTGTACGCACCAAGACCCGGCTGGAGCAGCTTACAGAGAGCGGCTTTTATACAGGCGGCTCTATTGCGTATGGCTATCGCCTGGATAAGCGAGGCCGTACCAATAAGCGGAACAAAGAAGTCTTTGATTTGGCGGTAGACGAAAATGCCGCGAAAATCATTCAACTGATTTTTCACAAGTATGTGAACGAGGGATATGGTGCCCAGCGTCTTTCCCGGTATCTGGAAGAAAAGAAAATCCGCAAGCCTAACGGAAAGAACTTTCCGAATACCTCCATCAATCGTATCATCAAGAATCCTATCTATACGGGAGTAATACGGAATGGGGATGCCCAATCGGAGTTTATTCCAGAATTGCAAATCATCGACCAGGAGACCTTTGACCGGGCACAGAAAATCATGTCTGACAGAACGACACACCATGCAGAAACTCCATTGAACCTAAAAGGACAATCTCTCCTGGTAGGGAATATTTTTTGCGGCCATTGTAAAAATCGGCTAACTTTAACCACTGGAGGCAGGAACCGAGTGCGAAAGGATGGCAGCATTTACCACGACATTCGTGCCAGGTATCAGTGTCACTATAATGTCCGTCATCCGGGAGAATGTGATGGACAGTCAGGCTATGGAGTAAAAAAATTGGATGGGATTATAGACCGGATCGTGCGCTATCAGCTTTCTAAAATCAGTGCCGCATCCGGGGAAGATATTGTTGCGAAACAGAACCGGAAAGCCATCGAATTAGCAAAAGCGAGACACCATCTGGCAACGGTGCAGTTAGCAGAAAAGCAAAGAGAACTGGTTGATTACCAGAATGAAGGAATCAAGGTCATTCGCGGGCAGAGCAAGTTTGATATGGAGTTTCTGAACGAACTTGTCAGCAAAGCGAAGGCCGAGGTAACAGAGCTTGAGGCCGCAGTAGAGGCAGCGAGGGAAGAACTGGACATTCATCTTGCGAACGCTGATGTAGAGCGGAAAGAGTATGAGAAGATAAAGACCTGGGCTGACCTCTATGATAACTGTAACTTTGCTGCCAAGAAGATGATTATTTCCCAGTTCATCAAATCTGTTTATGTCTATCGAGATTACACACTGGAAATTGAATTTAATGTCTCCTTTGAGGAGTTCCGCACAATGGCAACAGAGTGCCAGGATCAGGGAACAAATGAACAACCTTTGGTATATATCACGGCATAAAAAAGACAGGCTTGCGCGAACAAGCCTGTCTTTGGTGGACCCAAAGGGATTCGAACCCTCGACCTCTCGGATGCGAACCGAACGCTCTCCCAGCTGAGCTATAGGCCCATATTATTTCAATGTATTCACTCAACACTCCAGTATTATAGCATAATTAAAACGGTTGTAAAGAGGTTTTTGAAAAAAACTAAAAAGTGATATTGATAAATGGTCGGAAATGATGTATGATATCAAATACAGCCTTCCAGCGGACGGCGCTGATGCGTCCGGTCCAAGGCAAGGCCGCACTAGTCGGGGAGTTAGCGGTGCCCTGTACCTGCAACCCGCTACAGCAGGGATGAATCCCGGCCCCCGGATCTGCGTTGTGTCGTCTGACCCCGGTAAGTAGTGATGATGGATCGGTCCCGCGCAAGGTCGCCCCGTGAACCGTGTCAGGCGGGGAACCGAGCAGCACTAAGCGGACCGCGATCTGTGCCGCGGGGTTCCCGCTCCTGAGCCGGCTGCCAGGGTAACGGGCATAGCGCTGATTCCAAAGGTCGGTGTGCGGTCTTGCCATGAACCGGATGTACAAGGAGGGGCGAAGCGACGCGGCTTTCCGCATCCTCCGCCCCTCTTTTTCACTTTTATGACGAGGTGACCGGCGTGTATCAGGCTTTATACCGAAAATGGCGGCCCCGTACCTTTGACGACGTGGTGGGTCAGGCCCATATCACCGATACGTTGAAGCGGCAGGTGGAGACCGGACGACTCTCTCACGCCTATTTGTTTACAGGTACCAGAGGCACAGGCAAGACTACCTGTGCCAAAATCCTGTCCCGGGCGGTCAACTGTGAGCACCCGGTCAACGGGAACCCCTGCAACCAGTGCCCGTCCTGCCTGGGCATTGAGAACGGCTCTATTTTGGATGTATTGGAGCTGGATGCGGCCTCCAACAACGGCGTGGACCAGGTTCGTGCCCTGCGGGATGAGGCGGTATATACTCCAGCGGCGGTGCGGAAACGGGTGTACATTGTGGACGAGGTCCATATGCTCTCTACCGCGGCATTCAATGCGTTGCTGAAGATCCTGGAAGAGCCTCCTGCACATCTGATGTTTATTTTGGCCACTACAGAGCTGCATAAAGTGCCGGCTACCATCAAGTCCCGCTGTCAGCAGTTCTCCTTCAAGCGCATTCTGCCCGGCGATATCGCTGCCCGGCTGGCCTATGTGGCGCGCCAAGAGGGTCTGGAGCTGAGAGGAGAGGGCGCGGAATTACTGGCCCGGCTGGCGGACGGTGGACTGCGTGATGCCCTGTCCCTGCTAGACCAGTGCGCGATACCGGACGGCCCTATCGGTGTTCAGGAGGTGCTGGACGCCTTGGGGTTGGCTGGGAACCTGGAGACAGCCCGCCTGATGGAGCAGATCGGACAGGGTGATACCGCTGCTGCCCTGGAGACCCTGGCCAGACTGTATGGTGCTGGCAAGGAAGTAGGGAGCCTGCTGGGTGAGCTGTCTGCTCTGACAAGGGATCTTCTGGTACGAAAGACGGCCCCTAAGGGTGGAGCAGCACTGCTGACTGGTGGCTACGACGAGAATACCATGCGGCGGCTGTCCAATCTGTTTCAAACGCCCCGGCTGGCCCAGATGCTGGGTGTGCTCCAGTCTACCATTGCCGACCTGTCCCGCAGCGGCAACCGCCGCACAGATGCTGAGCTCTGTCTGATCCGTCTCTGTGATCCGGTGCTGGATGAGAGTATGGCGGGAATCAATGCCCGTCTGTCCAGAGTAGAGGAACTACTGGCAGGTGGGATACCTACCGCCTGTGCGGTACCGCCTGTACCGCAGAAAAAGGTGCCGGATAGCCGGAGCGGGCAGAAGGATACCCCGCCCAGGGAAGAGGAGCGCCCCCCGCTGCCAGAGGAACCCGGGGAGCGTATCGCTTATGAAGCAGAATCGGAGCCTGCCCCGGCGCCTGTTTCTCGGGTGGAGAAGAAGCCTGCCGATACCCCGGTTATGGCGGCGCCGTCTGGTGATTTGTGGCCAAGGCTGGTGGCTGGGCTTCGGGGAAAGTTCCCGGCAGTCTATCCCTTTCTCAGCAATCCGTCCGCAGTACAGGGCCTGCTGGAAGACAGCGTGTTAACGCTGTGGGTGGATACGGATTTTACCAAAAACATGGTGGGCACTTCTGCAGTGCTGGAAGCGTTGGAAAAGCTGGCTGCTGCGCAGACCGGCCGGGCTGTACGGTGTACTGTAAAGGTGGGTGCACCGCCAAAAACAGCTCCGGCGGCACAACAGCCAGCCGAGCATGATAATCTGGATGATCTGTTGGCAATGGGCCAGCAGTTTGACAACATTATTATTGAAGAATAAAGGAGTTGCGACCTATGGCAAAGGGATTTAACAGCCGCGGATTTGGCGGCATGGGCGGCGGCATGAACATGAACATGATGAAGCAGGTCCAGAAGATGCAGCAGGATATGATGAAGATGCAGCAGGAGCTGGAGACCAAGACCTACACTGCGGCAGCCGGCGGTGGTGCGGTCAGCGCCACTGTGACCGGCAAGCGCGTGCTGGAGAGTGTTACTATTGACCCCGATGCGGTAGATCCTGAGGATGTGGAGATGCTGCAGGATATGATTGTGGCAGCCGTGAATGAGGCGCTGCGTGCGGCGGAGAACGACTCTGCCTCTTCCATGCAGCAGCTGACCGGCGGCCTGAACCTGCCCTTCTGAATTTGAAACGGGAAATGGCCGCCTGTGGGCGGCCATTTCCCATTAAAAGCAATGAACCTGAAAGCGGAGGAACATGAACATGGAGACGGCCAAGGGGTTGCAGACATCGGAACGATTTCGGATCGGTGCGCTGTTGGCGGTAGCAGGTGGCCTGCTGGATGCCTATACCTATTTGATGAGGGGCGGCGTATTTGCCAATGCACAGACAGGTAACATTGTTTTGTTAGGTGTGCGGGCAGTGGAAGGGGACTGGAGCGGTGTGCTACATTATTTGCTGCCCATCCTGGCATTTGCAGCTGGTGTGATCGCCGCTGAGTGTATCAAAGAACGATTGAAGGAAGCACGTGTCGTTCATTGGCGACAGGTCACAGTTTGTTTGGAAATTATCCTGTTGGTGCTGGTGGCTTTTCTTCCGCAGCAGTTGAATGCACTGGCCAATATCATGGTCTCATTTGTATGTGCCATACAGGTAGAGAGCTTCCGAAAGGTCCGCGGTAATGCCTTTGCTACCACCATGTGTACCGGTAATCTGCGCAGCGGCACGGAGCGTCTGTATCAGTTTATCCGTACTGGGGAGAAGGATCAACTTTTGCGGGCCGCACAGTACGGTGGAATCATTCTGTTTTTCATTGGTGGTGCGGCGTTGGGTGCATGGTGCAGCAGCTTTTTAAGTCTCTGCACGGTGGCTGTTGCCTGTGTTCCATTGCTGATTGCATTCCTTTTGATGCGCCATTGATAGAAAGGTGTTTGGACACGGAGTCTTGGTATGTATTTTTCCTAAAGTAAAAAAAGATAAAAAAGAACTTGACAATGGGAATCAAAGCTGGTAAAATACAACCTGTTCCGTCGGTGAACAAACACATTTGGGGGTATAGCTCAGCTGGGAGAGCGCTTGAATGGCATTCAAGAGGTCAGCGGTTCGATCCCGCTTATCTCCACCATGAAAGTACTGGGAAAGTACACGAGAAAGCCTTGAACCCGTAAGGGTTCAGGGCTTTCCTTGTTACTTGGCTAAGTGTCGTGAGGTATTGGCTTTGTAGCCAATACCTCGTGTCTTTTCGTGCCTAATCTTGGCTTTTGATGGGGAGTTCGGAGCGTTGGCTATGGATTTGGCTCCTGGCTACGAGCCAAAAATCGGGGAAATTCCTCATTTTTTAAGTTCATTTGACAACCGTGGACAAAGTTTCTGACCTGTGATAAAGTGTAACTAATCTAGCGGTGATGATTTTGACAAAAAATAGTCACAGGGGGAAATGACCATGGCAGCACCAGTATGGAGCATAGATAACAAAGAGCTGGCAGAACAGCACGTAATAGAAGGCAACAGCTTTCGGCTGGAAGTCGAGCGACTGAAGGATAGATGGAATAACGAAGAAAAAGTTTCAGTCACGGCGTATCGTTTGGGAAACGCTGAACCTGCCCTTTTGGGGACGACACAGCTGGAACCAGTAGACCTTGAGGGCGGCTTGGCAGCGTTTAAGAAATACGGTGTCATGCTCTCCCGATCTGATTGTATCGAAATCGCAAAGTGTATTCGGGAAAACTATTATAGTTTCCATCCCCTCCCCTGCTACGATGGCAGTACCATTGACGAGAGCTGCTTACAGGATATTCTTGAACTGCTGGGCAACATGATTGAGGGCAACCATATTGAAGCTGCCACCGTAAAGCCCCGGCATCTGCCTGACAGCTGCATCATATACCCTATTCCCGTCAAACTCTTTAATGAGGAGATACAGCGGAGCCAGTTTCAAGCGATCACCCCGAAAGCAATCCAGGAGTACCTATATCAAGGCGGATTTACACTGGTAAACCGGGGCAGCTTGGATTATGTGGCCTCCACAGGAGACGGAAAAAGCAAGCAAAAGTGTGTTTGCCTGTATAAAGAAAAAATGAAAGATTTCGTCGAACAAGCTGGGCAAGAAGGGCCGCAGGCATGAGAAACCAGACATTGAGCGCCTTTCCCTACTACGGCGGGAAAGCGGCCCTGGCCCCTGTCATCTGTGATATGCTGGACTACACCAACACAGAAATATTTATTGAGCCCTTTGGGGGCGGCGCCCGTGTCCTGCTCAATAAGCCGAGGCACCCTGTTGAAATTTATAATGACGCCAGCGCCGGTCTCTGTGCGTTTATGCGGTGCATGAGCGACCCTCAGAAAGCTCAGGAGGTCATTTACCGGCTTTATGATACCGACTATACCCCTGAGACCTTCTATGCCGCTGTGAAGCTCAGAAACGAGGAAGAGGACGACTATTTTTCCGAGTTAAAACGCCAGTTCAAACAATATCTGAGCCTGCTAGGCAAGAAATATACAGCTACGGATATGGTTGAAAACTTCCAGTTGCTTCGACAAAGCATAAATAAATGTACGGTACAAATGGACTGGTCACCCCTCCAGCGGCTAAAGTTGAGAGGGACACTGACAGAAACAGAAGTTGCCCAGCTTACCCAGTTTCAGAAGGAGACTGAGGATTTTTTGACACTACTCCGCCCCATCTATGCAGATGTACTACGGGAGCAAAGCGATGAGCTTGCGCCTGAGGCTGTCCATACTTATATTCAAAGACTGTCGGCCCAGGTGAAAAAGTTATCAGCCGAGGTAGAACCTGAAAAGCTTGCCCGGAAAGCTGCATTGGAAAAGAGAATACAAACAATTCAGCATGGGAAGCCAAACCGGATTGACGCAAAGCGGATAGAGGAACAATTCAGACAGCAGCTCTATCAGTCTGCCTACTTCCATACACTTAACAATCATGAATTCAGTTTTGCGGATGATGTTAGTTTAGCGGTTGCAACATGGATCGTTTATACCATGAGCCGTGACGGAATGGGGACTGCATTCAGCCCTCAGAAATTCAAAACCAATGAACAATACCATGCACAAATCAGCAGACTGTATGATGTGGCAGAGCGTATGAATGGCGTACAGGTCAGCCAGTCAGGTGCATTGATGTATCTGATGGAATGTAGTTACTTAAATGACAAAACCGCTTGCTTTTACCTGGATCCTTCCTACCTAGATCCGGAAGATGAGCAAAAGAATTTGGGGAGTGTATATAAACTCTCCTCCGATTACGCAAACCATGAATTGCTGCTCAAAACCATTTGTAACGCAAAGGCAAAAATTGTAATCAGTAACTATGATGTTCCACTATACAACGCATATCTCCAAGCGCCCCAATGGAAGAAATACGAGGTTGATACCAAGACAAGCGTGGGAGGTAAGGCCGACAACTATCGGACGGAAGTAATCTGGAAGAATTTCGATTGACTTTGAACGGCAAGTGTAGTATTCTGATTATGATAATAGTAGCTTTAAGAAAGTTACCGAGTTACTAAGTTACAGATAATCAACACAAAATCCTGTACTCATTTATATGGGTACAGGACTTTCTGCTTTTACCCCTCCCATCTCACCAATCCATAGGTGCATATTCCGGCTATTTCGTCAGCAGTCAAGAGGGCTGTGTCAGCGTTATAGTTTAGTTGTGGTTGAGAGATAGAACTTGACCGATAACTAATTTAAGGAGTGTGTACTATGGATAAGAAGTTCATCATTAACCGGGTTGACCTGGGGCAGAGAGTGACTGGGTATGAGGTCTTTAACCCCGGTGTGAATGGCGGCGAGGTGATTGGTATGACCGCCAAGCAGTTGAGTGAGGCGGTCAAGTCCGGTGAGGTGCTGGGGATGGTGCTGGACGGTAGCGGGGCCTTGAAGCTGGACGAGGCCAAGGGGTTCCGGGCCATCATGGTCAAGACGGGCGTGGGGACTCTGACCAGCACCGACCCGGCAGCGGTGGCAAATCTGATGTACACGGTGTACCACCGGGACGGAGAGAACTACAAGGTAATTTCCTCCCGGTTTGGCCGTCAGACCTTCTGCGCCGATAAGATCAAGGCTCTGCTTGACCTGGGAGCTGTGAATGGTGTGGTGCTGGACGGTGACACCATCAAGTGTGCCTGGGAGTGGGAGGAAATGCCCCAGGGCAAGACAGTGAAAAAATAAGGAAACAGTAAGCGGGTCACCCGGTCAGGGTGGCCCGCTCAGTTTAAAAGGGAGGTGAAGCAGATGTGCCATATTGCAGAGCTGGTGATTGGGGGTTGTGTACTGATTGCCATGACCACCCTGGGAGTGGTGGCGATCCTGGGGGTTCTGGGGGTGCTGGAGAGGACTTTTGGGGTGCTGGGGGGTATGTGGTATGCAGAGGAGGAAAAGGGGGTGAAACAAGCCCCAGAGGGTGAGGAAAAGATGTAAGGGGGCCTTTGGAGCGGCGTAGCCCGGCAGTGAGCAAAAAATAGGGATACTCTGCTGTTCCCAGCATTTTTATATTATAATATTGAGGAGGTGAACAAGTACAAAAGATAAGAAAACTGGTTTTTACATTTGAAAATTAGGATAGACAGTAAGCGATACATGGCTTAGAAGAGTGGGGATACAGTAGAGGCGGTTTGACCAAATTACCAAATTACCAAAAATTTTGTGATAAGAGAGGCGTAGAAAGATAGTGACAACAAGTTTTATGGAAAGGGGGTGTGAAAATGTTTGAAAATTATATTGATAGTAATGAGCCATGGGGAATTTCCAGTACCCAAGAAGATAGTTGGGACCCCAATGCACCGGAAGAGGTGCAGGATGATCTCGAAGACCGTTATGCTAGGATGCTTGATGAACTGGAAAAGAAGGAGCGACTTGAACAGGAGCGGCGGGCATTTGAGGGGAAACGCTTGCAAGGGAAAAATGCCCATGCATATAAGCACGGCTTAGATAATCAAAAAATATACAGTTTAAAAGTAGAAGGAAAATCATACCGTGAAATTGGGCGGCTATTGGGGTGTTCTCCTAATACCGTAAGAAATCGGCTCAATAAGTTTCGCAAGTAAATAGAACATAGGTCCCGAATCTGCACAGACGTATTTTGCACAGGAAATACATAGGTATTTTCAAAGAGAACAAGGCTATATAGAAGAGTTTACAACTAAAAAAATTCTTCTACCGCTACGCCTACATTGGAAATATGGGAGATAGGGATGCACACAGATGTACCCTTCAAATATAAAAAAAGAAAGGAGACTTGATGTTAAATTTAAAAACAGATGTTAATGCCTTGGCTTGCATTTTCTACCTATATGGTTTAGAATGAGGTTACGAGGCAAAAAAATAGTGCGGCAGGGATAGAGGGCGGCAACCCTCTATCCCCTGTACAGGTGTCGTGACCACCATGCACAACTGCGTCAGCAGTACCACATCCACAGTATAATGCAATCTTGTTGAATTAGCAAGGTGCGTTATACGAGTTGTGTAAAGCACATAGCAAGATCATTTCGTGCGTGCATGGGTATCTTTATACCTGTGTGCGCTCTTTTTGTCTCGGCGGCAGAAGCTCAAGGGGAGACAGATTGGCTCTGTCCCCCTTGGGTGGAAGCTGTTGAGAGTCAATAAAAAAGCCGTCACTGTGACGGCACGGGAGGAAAACGTAATGAAAAAGGCGATCATATATGGTATGTCCCTGGCCCTGATTTTATCCATGACAGCCTGCGGTGGTTCCAATGAAAACGCCGCTGATAAGAGCCAGGAAACCAGCACCCCCGAAGTCTCCCAGTCCATGGAGAGCAGTACCCCCACCCCAGAGCAGACCACCCAGACCGCACCCGAAACCACCCCCACCCCGGAGAGCGTTTCCACTCCTGCCCGGGATGATACCACGGAACAGGAGCAGCTTTTCACCGATTGTAGCGAGACCTTATATGCAACCACCACAGTAAATGTACGAGATACATATAGCACCTCTGGTAACAAGTTAGGTAGTTTGGCAAAGGCCCAGGAGATTACAAGAACCGGTATTGGAATCGGGGATGCAGACGGTTGGAGCCGTGTTGTGTTCCAAGGGCAGGAGGCTTATGTCAGCAGTGACTATCTCAGTGCTACCAAGCCACAGGTCAGTAAGCCGAGTACACCTACAGGTGGTTCTTCTAGTGGTCAAACCAGCAAGCCAAGCACTGGCGGACAAATGAGAATACCAACTGAGGAAGAGTTGGATGCAATCAATGATGAAGGCAGGAAGGCGGTTGAAGCGGCAGGCCAAGGTTTGTCAGGACTTTTAAATGCAAACAATGGCGGAAATCCAGATGCTTTTAAAGACAACCAGTCCGTGGGCAACGCAGGTATCAATGTTAATTAAGAGATCATACTTAAGAGGATAAGAGGTACAATCAATTATGAATCGACTGAAAAAGATGCTGTGCGGAATTCTGGTAGCCTGCATGATGTGCGGTTTGCTGGCGGGCTGTGGCTCGGATGGTATTCCTGAGACAGGCTATGTGCATTTCAATACTTCCGGTGGTGGAGTTTGGAATATGTATGGCTGGATGACTCAGGATGAGCTTGACTGGTACAAGGAAAATGCCATTGACAGCTACCAGCAGTATTATGCAGACAAGGTGACCGACCTCAGGGTGGTAGGTAATGACGGTAAAACGTATGTAGCTCTGGACAATGAGGAGAATTTCAGCAATGTGCAGTCTATCCTCTACGCCTTTGAGAACGACTATCTGCTGGAAAACATCTCTGCTGGTATGACCACGGAAAATGGTCAGAATTATATGAATATCAGCTTTACAGTCAAGAGCCAGCCTGAATTTGATGCTCGAATTGAGAAGGAAATTGCGGAGCAGTATCCTCATATTGGACCTGTTGAAGTCGCAGATCAGCAGGCCGCAGATGCCCGAGCCAATAAGCTGGTAACCAGTTTTGCTGAGTTTGACTTTACTTTCCCTGGTGAAGTGACAGTTAGCGGCAACTCCAACATTGTGAAAAGGACTGGCACCAACACTGCCCATATTACCCTGGATCTTCAGGATAAGAAGGAGACCATTACCATCAAGGGCAGTTTGACTGATAACGGTAATGGTACGGTTACCCCTCCTGCTCAGGGTAGCTTGGATAACTTTAAGAAGGTCAACACCTACAACGGCCAGTTTACCGATGTTCCCGCCAATGCCTGGTACAAGAAGGACATGGCTACTGCCTATGAGCTTGGTCTGGTGTCTGGTACTTCTGCCAACTCCTTTAATCCCAATGGGCAGCTAAGCATTACGGAGGCAATGGTGCTTGCGGCTCGTGTTCGTTCTATTTATAACGGTGACAACCATGACTTTACTGCTAAGGCGGGCGAATACTGGTTTGATCCCTATTTTGATTATGCATTTGAGCAGGGGATCATCAATGAGGGCACCTTCCATCTGCTGAATGGTGGCTTTACCAATATGAGTTCTGGAACGCCTGATTATGGCCCCATTACCCGTTCCAGTATGGCTTATCTGTTTGCCAGCGCACTGCCCGATACTTGCTATCCTGCCATCAAGAACGTGACCAACATTCCCTATGACAAGACGGATGGAAAGCCTGGCTATGCAACTTGGTGTTTGCCCATTGAGCTTTGTGATTCCGCAATCTACAAGCTGTACAATGCAGGTATTCTTAACGGTGAGGACAGCAAGGGAACCATGAGTGTTTATAAGTATATTACCCGGGCAGAGGTTGTTACTATTCTCTCCCGTGTAGTAGACATTGACTCCCGTAAGTAACACCATTTCCTTGAGACTCCTGACAGTTTGCAGAACTGTTTGTCGGGTAAAAGACGGGAAGTCTCCTGTGAAATGGTTGTGCCCTTTGGAGATAGCCCGGAAAGAAAGGTGGCAAGACAAGGAAGTCAGGCACAACCACAATTTTAAAGAGAGAAAGGGAACATGGATTATGAAAAGAATTGTTGCTCTGTTTTCGGCTGTGGTTCTGTGCATGGGACTGGCTGTCCCGGCAATGGCAGCTGGTGGATATGGCCCATATTCAGTAAAGGATAGCGCCGGAAAGGATTGGTCATTTACCTCTGCCAAGGTGGAGGAGCGGACCATTACGCTGGACTGGTTTGGCGAGACCATGGAAGAAAAGGCTTCCGTTATTGTGGTAGAGCCTGGCAGCAGCATTACTTACTCCGAAGGCTATGGTACCTATATGGAGTACATCAAGAACGGTGATCGTTATGCTCCTGTGGAGGCCACTGTGGGAGAGATCAGTGAGACAGTAACTACTAATGAGCTGTTCCGGGACAACATTGGCATGATCAGCTTCTCCACGGGCACAAACTTTACCGAGGTTTATGTGGTCTTGGGGGACGGCTCTAGCCAGCCTCAGCCTGACAACGGCTTTTCCGATGTTGCCGCCAATGCCTGGTATGCTGAGCCTGTCAAGTGGGCAGTAGAGAAGGGCATTACCAGCGGTACCAGCGCCAATACATTTTCTCCTGATATGACCTGCACCACTGCTCAGATTTTGACCTTCCTGTGGCGTGCCAATGGGTCTCCCGCCCCCACGATCAACAACCCCTTTACCAATATGGCAAATGACGCTTACTATGCAAGTGCCGCTGTGTGGGCCTATGAGAAGGGGCTGGTTTCCGGTTCTTCTTTTGAAGGCGATACCCCCTGCACTCGCAGCGCCACTGTGACCTATCTGTGGAAGCTGGCGGAAAAGCCTGTTGTAGCGGCTGCTGATTTTACCGATGTAGCCGCTGACGCAGAATATGCTCAGGCAGTGGCTTGGGCGGTGCAGCAGGGAATTACCGCTGGTACCAGCGCCAAAACATTTTCTCCTGATATGACCTGTACCCGTGGTCAGATCGTCACCTTCCTGTATCGTGATATGGCATAATGAATAGAGTGACCGCCCCACCTAAACGCAGGTGTGGGCGGTCATTTTTATAGGCGCTGTGTTTAGTTGGGTACTGTAGACTCTGAGCAAGTAGCGTGTGGGGCGGCAATTCGTCCGATTAGAAAGCATATATGTGCAACTTTGCAAATTAAGAGTATATCCTTGTTAAATACTCCATTTACAGATGGAGTATATTTTTTATTGGGAGGGAATTTAGCCATGATGAGTGGTATGTATGTGGTTCAGCGGGGTCAGCAGTATGCAATATTCACGCCCCAGGGCATACAGGTGGGGTATTTGTTCCTGGGGCAGGATGGCCAGTAGTCTATGACAACGGTATGCGACTCTCGCAGCTCTATGATGGGCGTCATTTTCCGCAGTATTTCTATGAGCCTCCCCTGCTGACCCTGACGGTACAGCAGAGTATCACAGTACAACGCAGGAGGCTATGGGTACTATGTGATGATTGATCACGGTAATGGGCTCTCGACGCTCTACGGTCATAACTCCAGACTGCTCGTTCAGGTAGGCCAGACCGTAGAGGCTGGAGATATCATCGCACTCTCTGGCTCTACCGGCCGTTCCACCGGGCCTCATCTGCATTTCGAGGTTCGTGTGGACGGTGAACAAACTGACCCTCGTGCTTATCTACCTACAGCGGGAGGGTAAAATCACGAGTCGTAGTGATGAGAAAGGAGGATGGAAGTGAAAAATATAGCTCCTGAACAGCTCGCACTGCTCTCCCAGCTGGAGGAATTCAGAAAAAGACATGAGAGCAAAAGCGAGCCTTCTGATTGGGCCATTCGCATGTGTCAGGCCATTGTGGAGCATAGTCTGGGGTTTACCGACCGGAACCAATGGACGGACTTGCTGAAAAAACAGGGTGAAACTCTGTTCAATTTTGAATGGACGGAAGGCAGCGTCAGCGAACATGTGATCCGCTGGTGCAAGGAAACTGGTCGTGATTGGCGGTACAGCCATCTGGGCGAGTTGCAGGTTGCCAGCGGCGGTGAGTGGCGGCGCATCGATTACGAATGCGGCGAACACGCGCAGACCAGGGTGTTCCTCGCTCCAAAACCGTTGCCCGAACAGGAACTGAAAGCACTCGCGCAAGAGCCTGCCATCCGGCTGAGGAATCTGCTGGAACTCGGCCTGCCGGAGCATGATGTGTATCTGGTCCACACCACTGCCGATGTCGGATGGGTGCCTGCGGCAGAACTGACCCAGCTGAGCGACCGTGGGAAGGAGCAGTTTGCCGAACTCCTGGATGCCAAGGTTTCCGCTGTACGCTCCGGTCCCTACGGGACAGAACTGGTTCTTGCTGGCGTAGACCCTCAGTTGTTGGTCCAGTATGACCAGGCAATCGCGGACTGTGCCAGAGCAGAGAGTGCCATGAAGATGTTTATGTGAGGAGGATGTATATGAAAAAAACAAGTATCAGCATCGACATGGAAGCGGAAAAGCTGCGGGCGCTCCGGTTCTATACAGAGAAGAAGGAAACGACTTTGGAAACGGAGCTGGAGGATTTTCTCGCCAAGCTCTACGAAAAGTATGTTCCGGCTCAGACCCGTGAATATATCGAGAGCATGGAGGAACCTGCTGAACCTCCACGCCCCCGCATCAAACGCCAGCCCCGCACTCCGGTCGATACGCCCACTGCGGTGAGCGAGGAGGTGGTGTAATTGGACTCTGTTTCTATCGAACTCTGGCTGGACAAGCGCCAGCTTGCCGCACTGGAGCAGGCTCTGACCGAAGACGGAACCACCGTCGAGAGAACCATGCAGGAGCAGCTCAATGAACTTTACGCTCAGCGTGTTCCGCTGGAGCAGCAGGAGAAGATCCAACAGGCGCTGGATGCCGAGCGGCTTGAAAGCCAGCGAAACGCTGAAGCCAGTGCCCGGTATGCAGGACTCCACATCACGGAGAACGGGCAGGAACACTATCTCTCCACCAAAAGCGGCCAGGAATTTTTGGATATGGCGATCCTCATGCGACGCTATGTGCGCGGCACATTCGGTGACAAAGAAAAGGGATTCGCCCGGTGTATCTATGGTGCAGAGGAGATTTCACCTCAGCGGTTTGAGCAGCTGGCCGCATGGAGGCTGGAGAATTTCGGCAAAGTCACCGGTCTGGTGGAGATCGACTTTGACAAAGGACTTCTCTCCGCCCTCAATATTATGGATGGCTGGCAGAGCTTCCGGCTCAAAGATGTGTCCTCCGCCGCCTACTTTGCGGACAAGGGCGGCCATGTGAACAAGGAGGTTCGCTGGAATATTTTCCTCTCCCGGCTGGAGGGCAAGCAGCTCACCAGCCATACGCAAGCCCCAGTCGAGCTCCACGGCTCACGCAGATTGCGTCCAGAGGAAATCATTTTCTCCGACGAGATCTCCGAGCTCGACGGCCGATTGAACTTCTACATGGACTGCTCTTTCAATCCCGATGAGGTCTTTGGAACCCATGTAGATTCGGCGGACAACAACAACTGGCTCAATATCTATGCCGAATATGACCTGGAGAACAGCCAGGTATGCGACGCTCTCAAAGTCATCCTCTGCCGTGAGGATGGCTTTGATTACTGTGAAGGTGTCCAACAGCCGTCCTTCTGCCGGGTTGACAGTCACTGTAACATTGACTCCCGACGAGGGCTACAAGGCCGATGGTGTTACCGTTACCGATGCCAAGGGGAACGCCGTTGCCGTGACTGACAAGGGCGACAGCAAGTATACCTTCAGAATGCCCAGAAGCAATGTCACCGTGAAGGCCTCCTTCACTAAGGACGATACCCCCGTGGAGACCGGCCTGCCCTTCACTGATGTGAAGTCCGGCGACTGGTTCTATGAGGCGGTGAAGTACGTCTATGATAATAAGCTGATGGACGGCATCTCCACCACCACCTTTGCTCCCCTCATGACCACCAACCGGGCCATGGTCGTCACCATCCTGTGGCGGCTGGAGGGTCAGCCTGAGACCGACGCCACCCTGCCCTTCACCGACGTGGAGAGCGGCGTGTGGTACACCGACGCTGTGAACTGGGCTGCCTCCAAGGGCATCGTCAAGGGCTACAGCGACACCGTGTTTGCCCCCAACGACACCGTGACCCGCGAACAGCTGGCCACCATCCTGTACCGCTACGCTGAGTACAAGGAGTACGACGTGTCCGCTAAGGGCGACCTGACCACCTTCGCTGACAGCACCGGTACCTCCTCCTGGGCCGCTGAGGCTATGGAGTGGGCGGTAGGCTCCGGCTTGCTCACCGGCAAGGACGGCGGCAAGCTGGATCCCACCGGCACCGCCACCCGCGCTGAGATTGCAACCATCCTCATGCGGTTTGCGGAAAACGAGAAATAAGCATCTGCCAACAGGCGTTTCTCCTCCGAAAGCGGGGCGGAAGTTTTTGACTTCCGCCCCGCTTTTATTTGAACTCCGCAATGGGATTTCGCAGAGTTTTCTTGCTGTGCGAAGAAAGGGGATAGTTGTAGAAAAGACAAAGGTGTAGTATAATAATTGACAATCTGTAAAATATCGGAAGGCCTTGTGGCGAGAATCATCTGCTGCATATTGGGTCGGGAGCAGCAACCAAATGGGAAGGAGAAGTGAGCACTCATGGAAATTGATGTATTTGTCAGCCATCATACCGCGTCCTCCTTGCATATTGTGGAAGGTATTGTCAATAAATTGGAGGCCGACGGCGTTCGCTGCTGGTATGCGCCCAGAAATACAGAGGGCGCGTATGCCTCCAGCATTGTAAAGGCGATCAACCAATGCGCAATTTTTCTCCTGATCCTGAATCGTCAGGCATCGGAGTCTGTTCATGTGCTGAACGAAATCGACATGGTGAGCCGCAGACTTACCCGGAATGAAGAAGTAAAGATTATCCCATTCCATGTAGCCGATGATGAGATCGGTGAGGAGGCCCAGTATTACTTGGGCCGGCTGCACTGGATCGATGCTATGACGCCGCCCATGTATAAGCGCATCGATGAGCTGGTGGAGCGCCTGGAGATGCTGCTGGGCAAGAAAAAGGGAGAGCGTACACAGCAGACGCAAAGCCCCGTCCGTCAATATCGACTGCTGGCCCGTATGCCCCAGGCCAGAGATGTATTTGAGGGCAGAGAGACACTTCTGGAGCAGATTCACGCTCACCTTGCTCAGGGGAAACGCTGCATCTTTCTGGAGGGGATCGGCGGTATCGGGAAGAGCGAACTGGCAAAGCAATATGCGTTAAGATTCCAAAAGGAATACGAGCAGACGCTGTTTGTCAGCTATCAGGGCAGCCTCCAGCGCTTGGTTTGCGACGAAGAGGCGGTCTCCATTGAGAATCTGGAGCCGCAGAAGCCCACAGAAGATGAGCGGGCCTTTTTCCTGCGGAAGCTGCGGGTGCTGCAGAGCATTACCAGTGAGAAAACCTTGCTGATCGTAGATAATTTTGATGTGGATGGGGACCCGGACCTGGACAAATTCCTGGAGGGCAGCTACCATGTGATCTTTACCACCCGCAATGCCCATCCGGGGTATCCGGCGCTCCGGGTGGAGGCCATGCAGGATTTTGATGTGCTGCTGGACATTTTCCAGAAAAACTATGGCGAGTGTGTGGAAGAGGGCGACAAGGACAGCCTGAAGAAGATTTTTGACAGGATTGCCTGCCACACTTATACGGTGGAACTGATTGCCAAGCAGATGAGCGCCAGCTTTCTCAGTGCGGACGAGATGTTGGCACTGTTGGAGCAGGGAGATATGCAAAGCGGACTGGCGGAGACCGTATCCGGCCGACAGTCTGTAAATACCGCTTTTGGGCATATCTGCTCAGTGTTTAATACCAGTAACCTGAGTGACGAGGAGAAGCAGATCCTGCGATGCCTGTCTCTGATGGGGCACAGCGGTGTGCCTGCGGTCCGTTTTCGGGAGTGGATGGATCTGCCTTCCTTTGAGCCCATCAATCAGCTGATCCGCAAGAGCTGGGTGCTGAAAGGGGCGGAAAGACGGATCTCTCTGCATCCTCTGGTGATCGAGGTGGTCCATGCGGTTTTACGGCCTGATGTGGATCAGTGCGGCAAATTCCTGGACAATATGTCCCGGTTCCTGTTCACTGCCTGGCTGCGGCCTTATCAGGAAAATCTGGCGGTTACCGACAGTGTGCTGGCTCTGGCGGATTATTTTCCGGAGCCGGATACCCGGGCAATCGATGCCTTTGAGCCGATCTCCGGCTTTCTATGGCAGGTCGGGCGTTTTGATGCATCTATTGAAAATGCCCATCGTTTTTATGATGCCTGCCGCAAACAGCTGGGAGAGGACAACCCCATGACCGGCTACGCGGCGAAAAATCTGGGAGGATGTTACTTCAACAGCCGCCGCAACAAGGAATCCATCCCCTGGTACCGACTGGGACTGGAGCTGATGCTCCGCAGCGGTATGCCGGAAAATGAGGATCTGGCCATGGCCTATGAAAAGGTGGCCCGTTGCTATACCTGGGAGTACGACCAGGACTTTGACAAGGCGCAGACCTATTTTCAACAGGCTCTTGCCATTCGCCAGCGCAACATTGCAGCCCTGGAGCGGGGAGAAAAGCGGGATATGCTCATGAAAAATGAGCAGTATGACCTGGCACTGGCTCAGGAGCGGGTGGGCGAGACCTATATGGAAATGGGGCGGATGTACCAGAGACAGAGAAACTATCAGAAGGCGCTGGAATGTACCCTGTTGCATGAGCAGACACTATCAGAGCGAAACCCGTCAGGACTTGCTTATTCGCTGTACGATCAGGGCGTATCCCATTATCACCTGGGTCTGGAAGCGGAGGCGGATGGGCGCGGAGAGGATGCACGGGCTCAGTGGGCACAGGCGGAAGATAAACTTGTCCGGGCCCTGGAAATCAACCAGCATATGCGGGGCGCCCTTGCGGCGGATACCATTGAGAATCAGGAGATGCTTGGCGACCTGTATGCCGCGCAGGGGCGCTATGGCGAGGCCTCCAACGCTTATATGGCGGTTATTTCCATGGTAGAAAAACTGTTTGGAAAGGATTCAGACAGGATTGAGTCGGTAAAGCAGAAAATGGATTTTTTCGGGGCGGATACTTAAACTGCAAAAAGCCACCTGCGCACCAAAGGGCGCAGGTGGCTTTTATTATCATGCGGTTGAACGGAATGGTGTGAGATCAGCCGGGTGGGGCATAGTTGGCCAGCCAGTTGAGAAAGGAGGATAGGGCGGGGGTGACCAGCTGGCGGTCCCAGGCGGCCACCAGATCAAACAGATGGCTGGAGGGCTGCTCTTCCTGTTCCAGTGGGATAAAGACCACGCCGGGATGCTGCCGGAACTGAAAATCGCTCATCAAGCCGTAGCCGTTGGGGTCGATCTGGAGTTGAAGCAGCACGGACTCGTGGCTGGTCAGCCTGCGGGTCTCTGACGGGCGGAAGTGGTGCTCCAGAAAGTAGTTCAGAATGCTGGCATAACCGTTGGGGCTGACGTCGGGCCGCATGGTGTAGTAGGTGGCCCCCGCCAGATCGGCCAGCCGGAGGGTGGTCAGGCCAGCCAGGGGACTTTGCTTTCCTACCAGCACGAACAGGGTGCCGTCCTCCAGCTTTTGAGAGGCCAGACGGGGCTGATCCAGCAGCTCAAAGCTGACGGTGAAGGCGCCGTCCAGCTTTCCATGGACAAGGGTGGGGACCAGCGTGCCGAATTCAAACCAGTCCAGAGTGACGGAAATCTGGGGAAAGTCCTGGCAAAACCGACGGAGCAGGTCCGTGATCTCGGTGGACAGGGCGCTGAATGCACCAAAGTGCAGCTTGTCCGGCAGCGGCGCGGCGTCCTGCCGGAGGGCGGCGGCGGCATTTTCCATCCGCTCCAGCAGATCAGTGGCCTCCCGGTAGAAGCGGGTCCCGGCGTCTGTCAGCCGGACCATACGGGTGTCCCGCACAAACAGATGGACCTGCAGCTCTTTTTCCAGCTGGTGGATGTGCTTGCTGACGGCGCTTTGGGCCAGATAAAGCTCCTTTGCCGCGGCGGTGAAGGAGCAGTGATCGGCTACCGCCAGAAAGGTTTTTAATAATTTATCATCCATAGAGCGCTCTCTCCTGTATGCCTCTATCTCAATTTGGAATGGGCTTATCTGCAATCATGATTTCTCTTTGGGCGGGAACTGTGCTTTAATGCAGGTACCATAGACAAAATTAGGGAGGAATCACGGTGCTGAACAATTTACTGACGGTAACCGGGCAGGTGGCCACGCTGTTTTTGATGATGGCAGTGGGATTTGGCCTGGGAAAGATGAAAAAACTCTCCTCCGCAGGACTGAGCCAGATGTCGTTTTTGCTGCTGTACATCGTATGTCCCTGCGTCATGATCGAGTGTTTCCAGGTGGAGCGGACGCCGGAGCTGGTGCAGCAGCTGTGCGTGGGCGCGGTGATCGCTGTGGCCTGCTATCTGGTCTACCTGGCGGTATCCATGCTTTTCTTCCGGAAATGTCCGGCGGATACCCGGGACAGCCTGCGCTTTGCCATGGTGTACGGCAATGTAGGCTTTATGGGAGTCCCTCTGGTGGAATCCATCCTGGGCAGCGAGGCACTGGTGTATGGCGCCCTCTCCCTTGCGGCCTTCAACCTGACCACCTGGACGCTGGGTGTGGTCATCATGGGAGGCAAACAGGCCTTTTCTATCAAAAAGGCCATCATCAACCCGGGTGTGATCGGCCTGGCGGTGAGCCTGGTAATCTTTTTCGGCGGATTTCGTTTCCCCGACGCAGTGTCCTCTACCATCTCGTTCCTAGGCGACCTGAACACGCCGCTGGCCATGATCGTCATTGGCGCGCAGCTGGCCGCAGCTGACCTGGGGGGCGCCTTCCGGCAGCCGGTGCTCTATCTGGCGTCCTTCCTTAAGCTGATCCTGGTGCCCGGGCTGACGGCGCTGGTCCTGCTGCCCTTTGGACTGCCCGCCGGACTCTACTGTGCCCTGGTGCTTCTGGCCGCCACCCCGGTGGCCGGTACCACCAGCATCTTCGCCCAGCAGTTTGGGCGGGACACGGTGCCCGGCGTGCAGGTTATTACCCTTTCCACCCTGCTGTCTATCATCACTCTGCCGGTATTTGCGGTCATTGCCAAGACCATCAGCGGCTTTTAACACAGTGTAACACATTTCAGGGAGGCGGTCCATTGGACCGCCTCCTTTTTGCATTTATTGGATCAGCTGCAAAAAGGCCAGCGTCAGCTGGATCCGCATCCGCTCGCTGCCGTCCTCCAGATGCAGGCCGAAGCGCTCCTTGATTTGCCGGATGCGGTAAAACAGGGTGTTCTTATGGATAAACAACTCATCTGCCGCTTTGTGGGGGGTCTCAGCGTATTTCAGATAACTGGACAGGGTAGCCAGATACTGGGTCTGGTTGGCATGATCGTACTCCGCCAGGCGGAGCACAGCGGGATGGCAGAAGGAGCGCAGGGGGGCATGGCGTGACAGTAGCTCTCCGATATGATAGGGCAGGTAGTCCCGATAGCAGTAGACCGTCTGGCCGGGATTGACCCGGCAGCCCAGTTCGAAGGCGGCCAGGCTTTGCTGGTAGGCCTGACGGAGTTCCAGCAACGTCTGAAAACGGCCGCTGATGGCGGCGGAGAGCTTATTTTTGGACAGATATTCCAACAATCCGTCATTTAAGGCTTCCTCCGCGTAGCTATCGGCGGGATAGGTAACGAAATAGACGATTTTATTGTCATAAATGACCCAGCGGCTGTTAGGCAGCAGGGAATGGAGCGCTTCCGATACCAGTCTGGCTTTTCGATCAAAAACGCCGAAGTGCTGATCGAACACCGTGATGATATACATACTGTTGCTCAGCACCCAGCCCAGCTGGGCGCTGCGGACGGTGGCGGTCTCTCCGTCAGTTACATCGCCGTTGAGCAGGTCGCCCAGCAGCACGCTGTGCTGCAGGTTGACGTTGGTGCCGTAAAAATCATTTTTCTGCATATCCAGTGCCACCAGCCGGCAGAGGAAATGGACCAGTTCAAAGTCGTAGCGGTGAAACGGCCGGTTGCAGTCCATCACGCCGATCTGGGCTACTTCGATGCCGTCGGAGTACACCAGGGCGGTAATCCAGCCGTGAGCAGCCTCCGGATCCTTCCGGTAGTAAGGATAGTGGAATTGCCGGGCGTGTTCGTACAGCTTGACCCGCTTCATGGCCTGAATATTGGCATCCAGCATATAACCGATATCCTTCTGACGAGCCAAGTCGGCCCGCTGAAGGGCCAGGTCGGCATTGATGGCCAGGATTTTATAGCTTGTGTCTACTACGATCAGTGGGTTGCCCAGTACCCGGTAGGCGCAGTCCAGCAGGTGCTGAAGTCCCCGGCCGGTGGATAAGGCGCCTACCAGTTCTCCGCAGGCAGACTGATAGCGGTACTGCTGGGCCAAGCTTTCGCTGACCCGCCGGATCACATAGTCAGGGGGACTGGAGGTCCAAACCAGATTGACCCCCTCCCAGGCGGGCAGCTGACTGTCATCCGGCATGGGGCCGGTGCACAGATAACTGATACCGAATCGGGGGGAAGGCAGATGTTCCAACGGCCCCACATAGAGAACCCCGATCTCCGGCGCGTCGTTATGATCGGAGGCAAAAAGGTATCGATCTCCGCGTGACGGTCAATGGAACGCAGCCAGACTACGTCTTCAAATTTCGACTCCTCCAGCAGACGAAACAGTTCCAAGCATACTTCCCTCCATCCTGGTTCCATTGTGCTGAAGCACAAATGCGCCGCGCATTTTACCGGGTCAGTTTACACTCCAGCACATTTTGAATCGCTTTTTATTATAGTACAATACACCACATGAAAGCAAGGAAAGTTGCTGAATCTATTCAAAATTAACAATGGAGGGTATAAAAATGTCTGCATCTGTGCGTGAAGAAGTAAAGGCCAAGCTGATCCAGCGGGCAGCGCCCCTGTTTGGGAAAAAGCCCGAAGAGCTCACCGAGGACCTGCGTTTTGTGGAGGATCTGAACGCGAAATCCGTCCATTACTCCCAGATCACCACCTTCCTGGAGGACGAGTTTGACGTAGAGATCCCCTACATGACCTTCCGCCGGAAGAAGACCATCGGCGAGGCCATTGAGTATGTGTACGATCTGGTCGAGAACGGCTAAAAAAGCGAGAGGAGCTGAATACCATGGCAGAGTGTCCCAAGGGTGAATATGTAGTCAAGAAGGAAGTGTTCGGCGGCGAGGAGCTGGAGGCCATCTACCGGGTGGCCCGCAAGCCGGTGGCCAATCAGGAAGAGATCGACCTGGCCACCAGCGACGACCCCATGGCCCGGATGGGTCAGGGCTTCTGCCCCGCTTTCAACCAGCGTGTCTATGAGGCCGCCCCCGGCATCCTGTGCGAGCAGGACGTTCCCGTGAAGATGCGGGACGGCGCGACCATTTACTGCGATATCTTCCGTCCCAAGGATGAGAGCCGCACTTATCCCGCCATCGTGTCCTGGAGCTGGTTCGGCAAGCGCCCCGGCGACGGCATGAGCGAGTGGCAGATCATGGGCGTGCCCCCTCACACCGTCTCCAAGCTGGCCAAGTTCGAGAGCCCCGACCCCATGTACTGGTGCTACCAGGGCTACGCGGTGGCCAACGTGGACGTGCGGGGGGCCGGCCACTCTGAGGGCGACGTACATATGTTTACTCACCAGGACCGGGAGGACGGCTACGACTTCGTGGAGTGGCTGGCCGTGCAGCACTGGTGCAACGGCAAGGTAGGTATGTCCGGCAACTCCGGCGTTGCCATGCACCAGTGGGGCATCGCCGCCATGCAGCCCCCCCACCTGGCCTGCATCGCTCCCTGGGAGTGTACCACCGACCTGTTCCGTGAGAGCCTCTACGAGGGCGGCATCCCCGCCCTGAGCTTCAATGAGTTCATTGCCGCTCAGGTCACCGGTACCGGCGGCGTGGATGACCAGGTGGCCATGGCCCGCAAGTACCCCTTCATGAACGCCTACTGGCAGGACAAGATCGCCGACTGGGCCAGCGTGAAGATCCCCGTCTATCAGACCGCCGGCTGGAGCCACTTCCACCTGCCCGGCTCCATCAACGCCTGGCGCCGGTGCAAGAGCCGCCGCAAGTGGCTGCGTATCCACCGGGACTTTGAGTGGCCCGACACCTACACCCCCGAGAATCTGGAGGATCTGAAGCGCTTCTATGACCGCTATCTGAAGGACATCCACAACGGCTGGGAGATGACCCCCAAGGTGCGTGTGGACGTGATGGACGCATTCGATCTGGATCATGATGACCGCCGTCCCGAGACCAGCTTCCCCCTGGAGCGCACCCAGTACAAGAAGCTCTACCTCAACGCCGCCGACACCAGCCTCCAGACCACCCCTGTGGAGACCGAGAGCCAGATTTCCTACGACGGCAACACCGGCAAGGTGGAGTTCGACATGGCCTTTGACGAGGATACCGAGCTGACTGGCTATATGTACCTGCGCCTGTATGTGGAGGCCGATGGCCACGACGACATGGACCTGTTTGTCAACATTCAGAAGGCGGACGCCTCCGGCCGCTGGATTCCCTGGTTCACTCTGAACGAGCCCCACCCCGGCGCCTGGGGCAAGATGCGTGTGTCCCGCCGTGAGCTGGATGAGAAGCTGTCCACCAAGTTCTGCCCCGTGCTGGCCCAGAAGCGGGAGCTGAAGCTGTCCAAGGGCGAGATCGTGCCTGTGGACATCGCTATCGTGCCCTCCAGCCGCTTCTGGCACAAGGGAGAGCGCATCCGGGTCCAGATCGCCGGCCGCTACATCCGTGAGGGTTGGTTCGAGCCCCTGGCCTGGGATACCGACAACCACGGCAACCACATCATTCACACCGGCGGACAGTATGAGAGCTTCCTCCAGGTGCCCATGATCCCCACCAAGTACGACTACTACATGGACATGGGCTTTGAGAGCAACTGATTGATAGAAAGGCGTGGAGTGTGGTATGGTAGTGGGAATTGGCACTGACATCGTGACCAAAACGGAGCTTCGGCCGGAATGGCTGAAGCCGGAGGACCCCTTCTGCCATGCCACCTTCACAGCCAGGGAGCAGCGGGAGGGAGCGGAGCGCCGGGACCGGCACAGCTACTTCTGCGGCCGGTTTGCCGCCAAAGAGGCGGTGTTCAAGACCCTGGGCCTGCCCACCGACACCAGACTGCCCCTCCGGGAGATTGAGATCCTGGGCGGTGATCTGAGCGCCCCGGCGGTGCGCCTCCACGCCAGTGCAGCGGAGGCTGCCCGCCGCCGGGGGATTCGCTCCATCCTGCTGACCCTGACCCACAATGCAGATTACGCGGTTGCCTTTGCCCTGGCGCAGGGGGGACCGAACAGCAATGAGGAGGAACTATGGCAAACCTGATTCAGGAACTGATTCAGAAGGCGGCTCAGAACCCCAAGCGGGTGGCGCTGCCTGAATGTGAAGCAGAAAAGACCCTGCTGGCCGCCCGTGCGGTGCTGGACTCCGGCATCGGTATGCCTGTGCTGGTGAACGATCCCGCCGTGATCCGGGAGACCGCCGAGAAAGCAGGGGTTTCCACCGAGGGCATGGAAATTGTGGACATCACCGACGAGGCCGGCCGGGCCGATCTGGCCGCCCGCTTCCCCAAGGAAGAGATGATGCTCAGCGAGAAGGCCTGCCTGCGGAAGATGAAGAACCCCATCTACTATGCCATGATGCTGGAGAAGGTGGGAGATGTAGACTGCACCTTCTGCGGCCACACCAATACCACCGGCGACGTGCTGCTGGCAGCCCAGACTGTGATCGGGATGCAGGAAGGTGTGGAAGTGCCCTCCATCTTCGCCCTGATGGAGGTGCCCGGCTTTGAGGGCCCTGAGGGGGACCGCATTGTGCTTACCGACTGCGGCCTGAACCCGGCCCCCACCCCCAGCGAGCTGGCGGGCATCGCCATTGCCACCTGTGACAATGTGAGGGCCCTGATGGGCTGGGAGCCCAGAGCGGCCTTCCTGTCCTTCTCCACCCTGGGCAGCGGTGCCGCCGACAGTGTGGACAAGATCACCGAGGCCCTGCGCATTGCCCAGGAGCGCCGCCCCGACCTGAAGCTGGACGGTGAGTTCCAGCTGGACGCCGCCCTGGACCCGGCGGTGGCAGCCAAAAAGCTGGGCCGGGAGTCCTCTGTGGCAGGCCAGGCCAACATCCTGGTGTTCCCCGAGCTCAACGCCGCCAACATTGCCGTCAAGCTGATCCAGCGCTTCGGCCACGGCAAGGGCTACGGCCACACCCTCTCCGGCTTCCAGAAGCCGGTGGCCGACTCCTCCCGCGGTTCCAGCGTGGAGGAGATGACCGGCGACATCGCCATGGTGGTCATTGCTGCCGCCAATCAGTAAGAGAACAGGAGGAACACCATGGGATACAAGATCTTTACCCTGAGCCCCGGCTCCACCAGCACCAAGCTGGCGGTTTTTGACGGGGAGGAGCGTATTTTCAAAGCCAACGTCACTCACGATCCCGAGACCCTGAAGAGCTTTGCCAAGGTCAACGATCAGCTGCCCTACCGGGTGGAGACCATTCTGGCTGAGCTGGGCAAGGAGGGCATCTCCCTGGAGGAGATGGACGCCTTCGCCGCCTACTCCGGCGGCCTGGAGTCCACCCCCGGCGGTATTTTCCCTGTGAATGACAAGATCATTGCCGACTGCACCAAGCCCCGGATCTTTGAGCACCCCGCCATTCTGGGCGCTCAGATCATCCAGCGCTTCAGCCAGCAGACCGGAAAGCCCGCCCTGCTGGTCAATCCCCCTGACACCGACGAGTTCCAGGACCTGGCTCGTGTGTCCGGCATCAAGGGCATTTACCGGGAGAGCCACGTCCATGTGCTCAACCAGAAGGAGGTGGCCATGCGGGCCGCCAAGGAGCTGGGCAAGACCTACGAGACCAGCAGCCTGGTGGTGTGCCATGTGGGCGGCGGCCTGTCCATCACCGCCCAGCAGAATGGCCGCATCATCGACGGCAACGATGTGCTTCAGGGCGAGGGCCCCATGGCCCCCAACCGCTCCGGCAACGTGCCTCTGATGCCGGTGATCCGGATGTGCTTCTCCGGGGAGTACAGCCAGAAGGAAGTGGAGAACAAGGTCAGCAAGACCGGCGGCTGGCTGGGCCTGGCCGGTACCGACAGCGCCCTGGAGCTGGAGCGCCGCATTGCCGAGGGCGACAAGTGGGCGGAGCTGGTCTTTGACGCCATGGCCTATCAGCTGGCCAAGAACATCGGCAGCTATGCCTGTGTGCTCCAGGGCAAGGTGGACGCGGTGGTCATGACCGGCGGCGTGTCCAACAGCAAGCGGTTTGTGGACAAGGTCAAGGAGTACGCCGGTTGGGTGGCTCCCTTCATTGTCTACGGCGGCGACTTTGAGATGGAGGCCCTGGCCAGCGGTGCCATCCGCTACCTGACCGGCGCCGAGGCCCCCAAGGAATACACCGGCGTACCGGTGTGGTCCGGCTTTTCTTTTGAACCCTGAGGTAAGTTCCGTGTAACAGAATCAGCGCAGGCAGCGGCGCTTTTGAACCCCATGACCCATTTCGGCGCCGGATATGATGCCTTGATTCAATGAGAAAAGAGGAATGGAATATGAAAAACAAACATAAGGTTTCCTCTGCCGTCAACTTCGGCGGCTGGGGATGGTTTCTGGTCCTGATCTGTATCGTCTACCAGATGATGTACTCCGCCTTTGCGGTGGACGGCATCAACGGTTACGGCGCCAGCCTGGCCGCCTACCTGTCTCAGGTCAGCGGTACCGAGATCACCAGCGATATGCTGACCGCCATGCTGACCCCCATCGGCATCATCTGCTGCCTGTTGGGCCTGCTCTTCACCACCCTGGTGCTGAAAAAGGGCACCAAGTTGGTGGCCGTGGTCTCCTGCTTCGGCATGGCTATCGCGGTGTTCTGCTTCGGCCGTATCACCAACTTCACCAACTATACCATCGGCCTGTTTTTCGTGCAGATCTTCGGCACCTGTCTGGCCTTTGCCGTCCACCACGGCTTTGTGGGCTCCTGGTTCCCCACCCTGAAGGGTGTGGTTATGGGTTGGACCACCATGGGTCTGCCTCTGACCAGCATGATCCTGGTGCCCTTCGTGACCTGGTGCTTCGCCGGCAGCTGGGGCTGGACCGGCTTCTGTAACGCCCTGGCTGTGGTGCTGCTGGTGCTGGGCTTTGTCACCCTGATCTTTATGACCAATACCCCTGAGGAGAAGGGCTGCTATCCTGACAACATCCGTCCGGAGAACCGGGCCCATCAGGACACCCGGGAGGACCTGACCCGCTACTTCAAGACCAAGTATTCCATTGTAGACCTGCTGAAGAACAAGAGCGTGTGGATGATCGTCATCGGCTTCGGTATTCCCTGGGCCACCACCGCCGGCGTCATGAGCCAGATCATCGTGCGTATGATGAGCACCGGCTATTTCGCCGATCCCTTCGGGCCGGTGGCCATCCTGTCCGGCTGCACCCTGGTGGGTCTGATCGGCAGCTTCTGCTGGGGCTGGCTGGATACCAACATCGGCACCAAGCGGGCTGGCGTGCTCTACAACCTGGCCTATGTGGTGTTCCTTATCGGCATGATGTTCCTGCACCAGATGCCCGTCATTATGTGTACCGTGCTCACCGCCTGCCTGTGCTTCACCGCCGGCGGCATCCCCAACCTGATGCCCAGCATGGTCATCTCCAAGTTCGGCCGCTATGAGTTCATGTCCGCCAACCGGGTGTGCACTCCGCTGGCCACCATCATCCAGAGCTGCGGCTTTGCCATCCTGGTGCTGGGCAAGAGCCTGGGCGGCGGCAACAACTGGTTTGCCGGTTACGGCGTGTTCGTGGTAGTCCTCTGCTTGTTCGACTTCCGTTATCTCCCTTGCTGTTGCGGTTACAATCCGTATGCCTTTATCGCTCATACCGTCCAGCAGCGCGTCAAGCTGCCGCCGCCCGGTGGATTTCTCCGCATTGCTGTTCGGGAAGAAAAATTGATCTACCGAAATATGATACCGGGTTACAAGGTCATAGAATACCTGTAAACTCGGCTGTTGTCCCTTGTTCTCGATATTCGCAAGGTAGCGCGGGGAAATATATAACTCGTCGCTTACCTTTTTGCGGCTCTCGCCGTATTCATTTCTCGCGGCTTTTATAGCTGCCCCGAAAGCCTTAAAGTCGTACAATGGTACGGGTCTTTTTGCCATTTTCATTCACCCTGTTACATTTTACAGTTCACCTTTCTTTTTGGATATGTCCACACAATTCATATCATTAGGTTAAATACTTCCTGTTGTGTATTGACAGTAGACTGATTTTCTGATAAAATAAAATTTATGTAAAAGGAGACGGCGTTTATGTTGCATAGCATGCGTATTAGATAAGCATTGAAAAAAAGGATTTTCCCATTTTCAACATGGGCTTTTTTGTCATGCTTATTTTGCGGATGCTATACAAAAAACTAACGACGTATAGATATAGTATAGACATAGTGCAAGCTATGCCTTAGTTTTGTTGTACTGCTCTGTGCATTATAAATGCAGGTCAATGCTCATGTTGAGGATTGACCTGCATTTTTTTGTGTAAAAAGGACGAGTGAAATATAATGCTTAAAAAATATTGGATAAAATGTCCGATTTGTAACGGAAAGACGAGAGTTCAAGTATTTCATAATACTGTATTAAAAGATTTTCCTCTTTTCTGCCCTAAATGCAAATTGACGCATATCATTGATGTAGAAAAATTAGAGATTGTAATCAAAAATACAGAAAAACAAACTTTTATTATTTAGAAGAAAGGATATAAAAATGAAACGTTTACCTAAATATACGCCTGCGGAAGTACGGAATGATCCATACGGATTTACTTACAAAGAAATGTCGGAAGTTATTGGCGAGAATGAAGCAAAAGCCTTATATGAAGAATTATATAAGCAATTACCACGCAAAAAAAATCTATCAATGTTGGTAAAAAATATTTGCAAAAGCAGTGATACTGAAAAGTATGTTTACGAACTGAAAGACAACAAATACATTGAAACGGTTTTTATCAAGCGGCGAGATGGTGGAACTGTTTGCGTGAGCACACAAGTCGGTTGTCCTGTTGGTTGTATTTTTTGTGAGTCCGGGCGAAATGGCTTTGTTCGTAATCTAACATCGTCAGAAATCGTACAACAGATTATATTGTTGCGTCGAAAAGTAAACCGTATCGTTTTTATGGGTATGGGAGAGCCTTTATTCAATTATGACAACTTGATAAAAGCAATCCATATTCTCCGAGATAGATATGGGCTCAACTTTCCAACCGACGGCATTACCATATCAACAGTTGGTCCGGTCGATCAATTAAAAAAATTGCGCGAGGAACATCTTAAAATTCAGTTGACAATATCTTTACACGCAGCAACACAATCTGCAAGAAATCGTATTATTCCTCACATGCGCATATATGCTATTGAAGATGTTGTTAAGCAAGCCTTATCCTATTCTGAAAGGCATAATCGCAAAATTGTCTTTGCGTATTTGCTTTTACCGGGTATAAATGACCGGCCCTCAGATGTAAGACAACTTGCAAAATGGTTTCGGGGCAAAAAAGTTATGATTAACGTGTTACAATACAACCCAACAAGCAATTCAAGAATTAAAGCACCACAGAAACGGGAAATAGTTGCATTCAAACATCAATTAGAGCAAGCAGGACTTGAAGTTACTATGAGAGTTTCTCATGGCAGAGAGATTAACGCGGCTTGTGGACAGTTAGCTAACACATATAATAAATTCAAAAAAAAATGATTAAAAGTGCCAGACGCATAGACGCAGAGCCGATAACGCATTAGGTCAAAAAACCTATGTGTTATCGGCTTTTTTATTTAATATTGCGCAAAAGCCGCTGTTCCCTATTATAGAATGGATTGCGGGTAGTGTATTAAAGTCGCCCTTTTTTAAGGATACGGCGGTATCGGGGAGGTATCGCCGTGTCCATTTTTATTTACTGTAACCCGCCTAATGCTTTGCGGTCAAAAAAAGCTATGCTCCGCAAGCGGGATATTCCGGCTATGAATGTGAACTGTCAATACATTTAGCTACTGCTTACATTTCCTTTGCGCCCGTCCGCGTCTTGCGGACGGGCGCATTTTGCTTTTTTCAACTTTTTTCTGAAAAGCGCACTCAAGAGCCATCTCCCGAACGGGTACGGAGCGAAAGGGGCAGAGAGGACAAGCCCTTAACTCCCGTCCTCTACTCCACGCGGGAAGGAGGTGAACTCTATGGAGCTATCTTCTTCCGACAAGGAAAGAATACAACATCAGTACGACGCATTAGCAAAGAAAACTTTGGTCGGCGAAGCGAAAAGCCACCGTCGCACTCTTGCGAAACGCGCAGCACGCGAAGTTACTTTTTCGGATTTGAGCGAAAGCGAACTCGCGCAGCTTTTCACAACGGACGAATACGAAAGCGATTATTTCCGTTTTCAAGTGTCCGGCTTTGATGTACTCGTCAAAAATGAACTGCTTGCCGAAGCCCTTAACGCTTTGCCCGAAAGGAAACGCGACATTATCCTTTTGTCCTACTTCTTGGATATGAGCGACGCGGAAATTGGCGAACTGCTGAATGTTGTACGCACGACGGTTTTCCGGCACAGGAAATCCGCGCTTGCGAAAATCAAACAGTATTTGGAGGGAAAAGCAGATGATGAATACCGTTAGGAAGTCTGAAAATCTGTTGCCGTTCCCTGTCATTTCCGCAGCGGCAAACGGCGACACAACCGCCATGTGCGCGATCTTGAAGCACTACGAGGGTTACATAGCGAAACTTTGTACCCGCACGCTGAAAGACGACGCGGGCAATACCTATTCCTATGTGGACGAGGAAATGCGTAACAGGCTGCAAGTGCGCCTTATTACCCGCACCCTTGCTTTTCATGTAGGATAATCTTTTAGCCCATGCGGGGAGCGTGTCCCCTTTCCACGCTTCCCGTTATGGGCTATTTGTCGTTCCGCAAAAGCATATCCGCTGTTGATGTGCTTTTGCAGGCCGACAAAGCCTATTGTTCTTTGACAAAGAAAGCCTTCGGGCAGCATAAGGCAGACGGATACGATCTGTCTGTGTGGAGCCGATCGGCCGGTGCGCCATGACCCTGTTGCAAGTCCGCAGGACGGGACCCCTACCAAACAGGCGAGCGACAAAACCAGGCCGCGAAACAGGTGTGGCAACCTGTGGGCGAAGATGCACAGACAGGACAATGAGACTCCCGCGTTGAACGCCCTCAAAGCATTGCGCGGCGCACCCATCAGCATGGGCCGGGGTGAAATTCCCGTGGAGCTGCGGCCAGCAGCCATCCGTTTTCTGCCTCTTTTATGGTTTTAATGAAATGGCATGAAAGGGGCTTTATCATGCAGAAAAATCAATCTGAAAATAAATATGCCCCGCCTATGCGGAGCAAAAAGAAGATCGGCAACACGACCTTTATCGTCAATTCTTTCTTTCCTCAAAAGGGAAATCAAACGATCGCCTCCAAACTGGAGAACTTGATAAAAGCCGATGTCCAGAAAGAAACTGTGACTTGAAATCCTCCTAACAGGCAGACAGGAAAAAGAAAGCGCGGTATAATGAAGTTGGACTTCAATATCGTGTTTGACTGCCAGATGGGAGGTATTTATGTATTATCAGTCAAACACCGCTGCCGCGCTTCAATTCCCTTACACAGCTATGAGTTCCGAAGAACTTACTGCTCTGTATTGTCGCTTATCCCGTGACGATGAATTGCAGGGTGACAGCAATAGCATTGTAAACCAGAAAAAAATCCTGGAAAAGTATGCCCGTGAGCATGGATATAGCAATTTCAAATTCTATGTTGATGACGGCATCTCAGGTACGACCTTCAACCGCCCAGGCTTTCAGCAGATGATTGCAGATATTGAGGCAGGTCTTGTCAAGCGTGTTATCATTAAGGATATGTCGCGTTTCGGACGTGATTATCTGCAAGTCGGCATGTATACGGAGATCATGTTTCCCGAACATGATATTCACTTTATTGCGGTGAATGATGGTGTAGACAGTACCCAGGGCGACAACGAGTTTACGCCCTTCCGCAATATCATCAATGAATGGTACGCCAAAGACACCAGCAAAAAAATCCGTGCCGTTATGAAAGTGAAAGGCAATGCAGGGGAACATTTGACTGTCTTGCCTCCGTATGGATACATAAAATCGTCTGATGACAAAAAGCAATGGGTGAAGGATGAAGAAGCCGCCCAGGTAGTTTATGAAATTGGTCTCTATATCATGGACGGTTTGGGACCCTCGCAGATCGCAAGAAAACTGACGGAAAGAAAAATCCTTACTCCGGCTGCTTACTATGCGAGTAAAGGCAGGACAACCAATGTCACAAAGAAAGGTTCTCCTTACGCTTGGGATTCTTCTACGATTGCCGACATCATGGATCGCTGGCGTGAATACCTGGGGCACACGGTTAATTTCAAAACCCGTAAAAAATCCTACAAGAGCAAAAAGACTCTGCTCAATCCAGAAAGCGAATGGAAGATTTTTGAGAATACCCACGAAGCTATCTGGACAGAGGCGATTGCCGATGCAGCAAGGCTCGCAAGGCAGACGCGGCGCCGACCAACAAAGATGGGAGAAATGGGGATGTTCTCCGGCATGATGTTCTGTGCCGACTGCGGTTCCATCATGTATCAATGCAGGGCAACCAATTTTCGGCGCGATCAGGAATACTACCTGTGTTCGGGCTATCGGAAAAGCCGTGATGTATGTGGGCAGACACATTCTATCCGAACTGTTATCCTGGAGGAATTGGTTCTGCAAAATCTGCGCGAGATCGTTTCCTTCGCATCACAGCGCAAAGACGATTTTGTGAAGATGGTGATGGATGCGGATATGCGCCAGCGTAACCGAGGTTTGGCAAAACGGCAGAAAACATTGGCTGATGCCGAAAAACGGATCACAGAGCTGGACACCATTTTCAAGCGGCTCTATGAGGATACTATTTCGGGAAAACTTTCTGACGAGCGTTTCCAAAAGCTCTCCGCTGACTACGAGAAAGAGCAGCATCAGCTTCAAGAGGTAGCGGCTGTCCTCCGTGGTGAAATCGAAGCAGAGGAACAAAAAAGCGCCAATGTAGAAAGGTTTCTCTCCGTTGTAGAACGGTATACGGAAATTCCTGAATTGACGCCATGTATCTTACATGAGTTTGTCGAAAAGATCGTTGTCCATGCTGCCAGCGATCCAAAGGGTAAGAACCGCACCCAGGAAATTGACATCTACTATAAGGGCATTGGAGCCCTGGAAGTATCCAAAGTCACTTCATCAAGGCAAGAATGAGAAAAACGGCATAGCCGAAGCTATACCGTTTCTCTCTTGCCTCACGATGTTTTCTTATCGGGAGGCACCTTTTGGCCTGTCATCTCTTTTTTATGGATATGGATCAATACACACCGTACTTGTAGACGCGGTCGGGCACGTCCTTGTTGATCTTGTCCTCGTCGATCATGGCCACGGCCCGGACGATGGTGCCGTCGCCCATGTACCAGCGCAGGGGGAAGGCGCAGAAGGTGAAGCGCTGACCCTTGACCTTCTCGATGTCGCCGCCCAGGTTCTCGATGCCCATGACGTTGTTGCTCAGCAGGATGGTGTGGACGGGCTCCCACTCAGGGAAGTCCTCCAGGGGCTCATGGCCGAACTCCTTCTTGTACTCGTCCACGATGCGGGGGACGTAGGGCCCGGGGCCGTGCTGGGCGGCGTAGGTGTACAGGATGTGATCCAGAGCCTGCAGGTCAAAGCCCACGCCCTTGACCTTGTGATCCACCAGCCAGTGGGCGCCCTCGATGGACATACCGGGGGAGTACATGAAGTAGTCGTCGTTCTCGCCCCAGCGCTTGTTCATGCCGGTGCAGATAAGGACCCAGTCGCCCTCCTGAATGCCGCCTTCCACCTTGGCAGCGGCCTTTTCGATGTCCTCCACGGTGATGAGCTCCCAGTGCTTCTTGGGAATGTCCAGGCAGACAGCGGGGCCGTAGTAATTCTCCAGGGGCAGCTCATGGGTGAAAGCGCCCTCGGGAATCACGTGGGAGGGGGAGTCGGCGTGGGTGGAGTTGTGCATATGGAAGTCGTTAAAGGTCTGCAGCAGGCGGTAGTGCATGGGCATATGCTGCACGCGGTCGATATGGAAATCGCCGTTGGACGGCCACAGGGGATTGCCCCGGCCAAAGGGATGAGACAGGTCTACAAGAACGGTCTTGCTCATAATAATAACTCCTTTTCGTTTAGAATGGATTTGGAATCTTTAAATTCAGGAACAGGCGGCGGGCTGAAAGCACTGGTCGGCGGCGGTGCGCACCATCTCCCCCCAGGAGGAGAACTGGGTGCTCTCCTGCACAAAGCGGTCCAGCAGAGCCTCATTATAGATGAGTTGGTCGGAATTCCAGTTGACGAACACCGCGCTGGAGTAGCGGAAGCCCTCAAAGGATTGGAAGCGGGTGTGGGTCTGCATAAAAGCGTCGCTGAAAATGCGGCTGAGCAGATCCTTCATTTCCTGGGGATAGTCCACATATTGAAACGCCATGGTCAACCTTCCTGACTGCCGTAGAACTTCTTGGCCTGCTCCTCCACATACTTGCGCCACACCGGCTGGTCGGCGGCCATACGGGGACGGATGTACTCGCTCATCTGGCCGCCCTTGCCGTGGACCAGCTCACCGTTGCTGATGGACATATAGAGCAGCGGCTCGGAGGGGGGGCAGCCCTCGATGTGGATGGCGTTGGGGTGATCCTTCAGGTACTTGCGGGTGCAGTTGCCGTGGAGCACCAGCTTCTTGTCGTCCACGTCGGCAGGGATCTGGTTCTTGCCGCCGGCCACCACCACGAAATCGGAGCGGCGCTCGTAGTCGCCGATGGCCTTCAGCGTCTCCATGTTGATGGCCAGCAGGGCCTGGCAGCTGGAGCAGGCGCCGTCGCACAGCACCTTGTACTCGGGCCAGCGGGTGCTCATGTCGCCGATGTAGGGAACCCACATCTTCTTGTAGCAGTCCTTGACGGAGGCACCCACCACGTCGATGTCCTCCCGCTCGGTGATGCCCAGGCCGGTCTCAGCGGCCACCCGGAAGTAGTCCACCGCCTCAGCGTCGATGCCTACCAGGTCACAGGCGATCAGGTCCACGGCCACGGGGTCGGTGGAACCCAGGATGCAGCCCACCTCGATGGGCACGGGGGTGTGGGGGGAGTAGCCGCTGGCGGGACGAATGGCGTCCACGATGTTGATGTCGGCCCGGCAGACGCTCCACACGTCCATCATGGCCATGGTCAGGTTCTGCTGGTGCATCTGCAGGTGAACGGCGTCCTGCACCACGCCCTTGATGTTCTTCAGGGCGCAGGAGAATACCATACTGGCGTGGGCCTTGAGGATGGGCAGGTTGATCAGGTGGTCGGCCTCCAGCAGACGGCGGGGCAGCTTGACGTGGTGCAGGTTGGAGCGGTAGCCCCGGACAGCCACATTGATCAGGTCCTTGTCGGCCTTGATGTCGTAGAGCTCCACGCCCTCCTCCCGGGCCACGTCGGCGATGCCGGAGACCTCATAGCACTCCATGGTATCGCAGCCGATGGCGGCGGCCTCGGCGATGACGATGCTCTTGGGATTGGCCTTCTTGACCTCACGGATGACGGCACGCACCACCTCGGGGTTGGTGCACACGGAGGTGTCGGCGGGGGAGGCGTGACCGGCGTTTGGCTTGAGCATTACGGTAGTCCACGCCGGTGGCCTCGGAAAAGGCCGGGGCCACGATGTTCAGACCGTCAATGGAAAAGCCGATCAGGAAGAAGAACATCAGGGCCTGATAGAGAATGATGCCCCAACCTTTGGAGAAATTCATCTTCATGTTTTCACTGGCGATCTGGGGATTCTTTTTACTCATAGTTTTACTCACTCCTCATTTTCGCTGTAGGATGTGGATGTTGGCTGCGCTGTGCCGGGTTTGCTCCGGCTGCAAGACGTGCCTCCTCTCTCCGCACTTGATTTAGCGAAACAGAATAAAAGCAATCCTGATGCCAACACAAATACCGAAAAATAGGGCCGAAAACGGCTGCTGAGCGGGAGGAAAGGTACTTACCTGTTGCGCAGCGGCAATGAACATTTCCGAATTGCAACAGCTTACCCCTGCGCCAGCTGCAACAAGCTCAGCACCGCGCCGTAATCCAGGGGACGGAAATTGCCGCCCAGAGTGCCGGACCCGCCGGGCAGAGCCTGCTGGGCCAGCTCCTCCAGGGAGACATTGCCGAAACCGGCCTCCCGCAGGGTGACGGGCAGGCCTGCCGAGCAGAGGAAATCCTGAAAGGCTGAGATCCCGTTCTGGGCGGTCTGGATCTGGCTGGAGCAGAGGGGAACCTGCCACACTAGGGTAGAAAAGTCGGCAATGGCCTGGGTCTCGTCGGTGAGCATATACTTGCACCAGGCCGTCATAAGGATGCCCAGGGCCACGCCGTGGGGGAGCCCCAGGGCGGTGGTGAGGACGTGGGAGATGGCGTGACAGGCGAAATCCCCCTCAAACCCCAGCATATCGCTGTGGGCCACGGTGGCGGCCCACATGAGCTGGCTGCGGGCGTCGTAGTCGTCGGGGCGGGCCAGAGCCTTGGGCAGCTCGGCGATAACAGTGCGCATCACAGCGGCGCACATCTGGCTGCGGAGGGTGCCCTGCTGACCCTTGTGGAAGTAGCGCTCAAAGGCGTGGGAAAAGATGTCCACTCCGCAGGAGGCGGTCTGCCGGGGAGGCAGGGAGAAGGTGAGGGCCGGGTCCATCAGGGCGAAGCGGGGGCGGGTCAGCGGCTCTTCCAGAGCTACCTTTAAATGAAGTTCATCGTGACAGAGCACTGATACGCTGTTGGCCTCGCTGGCGGTGGCGGCGGTGGTGAGCACCACCCCGATGGGCAGAGCCTTTTGGGCTTTTCCCTTGCCGGAGTAGATGTCCCAGAGAGGGGCGGTGCTTTTGGCCCCCAGGCTGACGGCTTTGGCGGTGTCAATGACGCTGCCGCCGCCCACGGCCAGCAGGAGGGTGATCTTCTTCTCCCGGGCCAGCCGCCGCCCCTCCTCCGCCTTGGAGAGGAGGGGATTTTCCTGAATACCTCCGAACAGAGTGACCGTCAGGCCGTGGGCCTCCAGATCGGCGGTGAGCCGGTCCAGCAGGCCGCTGCGGCGGATGCGGTCGCTGCCGTAGAGAAGCATGACATTTGGGCCGAAGGGGGCGGCCAGCTCCCCGGCCCGCCCCTCCGCATCCCGCCCGAAGATGACCCGGGTGGGGAAGGAAAATTCAAAATCTTTCATAGGCGTACCGAAGCTCAGGCCATCTCAATGAGGACGGCGGTACCCATGCCGCCGCCAGCACACAGGGTGGCCAGGCCGTATCTGCCGCCACGGCGCTTGAGCTCGTGGAGCAGGGTGACCACCAGACGGCTGCCGGTGGCGCCCACGGGGTGGCCCAGGGAGATGCCGCCGCCGTTGACGTTCAGCTTGTCCTCGTCGATGCCCAACTCCCGCTGGCAGGCCACGCACTGGGCGGCAAAGGCCTCGTTGATCTCAAAAAGGTCGATATCGGCCACAGTGAGGCCGGCCTTCTCCAGGGTTTTCTGGGTGGCGCTGATGGGACCGATGCCCATCAGGTCGGGGGAGACGCCGGTGGTGGCAGTGGCCACCACCCGGGCCAGCACAGGCAGCCCCAGAGATTTGGCCAGCTCCTCCTCCATCAGCAGCACGCCGGAGGAGGCGTCGTTCATGCCGGAGGAGTTGCCGGCGGTGACCCGACCGTCGGCCTTGAAGGTGGGCTTTAGCTTGGCCAGCTTCTCCAGGGTGGTGTCCCGGCGGACGTGCTCGTCGGTGGTAATGACGGTGTCTCCCTTTCTGCCGTGGACAGTGATGGGGATGATCTCCTCTTCAAACTTACCCGCATCGATGGCGGCGGCGGCCCGCTGCTGAGAGCGGAGGGCGTACTGATCCATGTCCTCCCGGGTGACGTGATAGGCGTCGGCCACATTTTCGGCGGTGATGCCCATGGCGGGGCCCACGCCCAGGTTGGTCAGGGAGTCCCACATGGAGTCCCGCAGCTCCATGTGGCCGTATTTCTTGCCGTAGCGGGCGTCAAATACCATAAAGGGAGCGGCGCTCATGCAGTCGGCACCGCCGGCCATGATGCACTTGGCCTCTCCTGCCATGATCTGATAGAAGCCCAGCTGAATGGAGGACATGGAGGAGGTGCAGTTGCGGTGGACGGTGATACCGGGCACGGTTTCGGGCAGACCGGCCTTGATGGCAGCCACCCGGGCCAGGTTGTTCTCCAGATAGGTACGCTGGTAGTTGCAGCCCCAGATCACATCATCAATCAGGGCGGGGTCCACGCCGGAGCGCTTCACCAGGGCCTGCATCACCGGAACGGACAGGTCCAGGGCGGTGAGGGTTTTGAACTGGCCGCCGATGGTTCCGATGGGGGTGCGGCAGGCGGCAACAATGGCAACATGATTCATAAGTATGTCTCCTCTCTGAATGTGGTAAGGTGGATTCAGGAGAGAGATGATGCAAGCCGGATGCCAACAATCTCGGAGCGTTTTTTATAAAACCGCCCGGTTGAGTTGTTGCACGATGCAAATATGCAACAGAGAAGAGAAAACAACGGACGGGTTGTTTCCGAAATGCAATAGCGAAGGTGGATGAAGCTGCAAACCGGCCCGGAAAGACGAAAATAAATTGGCATGAGTCTTGCTTCTTATCTTTGGCGTTATGAGATCCGTCCCAATGGGCGGACATCATGTTTTAAGGAGGAATGGAAATGAGCCAGGATAAGACCATTATTACTGTGGCCACCACCGGCGCGTGGCCCAAGAAGGAAAACAACCCCAACGTGCCCATGACCCCCGCCGAGATTGCCGAGGATATCTACGCCTGCTGGAAGGCGGGAGCTGCCATCGCCCATATGCATATGCGGGACGATCAGGGCAACGGCGCCATGGACAAGGATAAATTCCGTGAAACGGTGGAGCTGCTGCGGGGCAACCATCCCGACTGCGACATCATTTTGAATATGACCACCTCCGGCGCTGCCTCTTTCCCCAACGAGGAGTGCCGTTACGAGCACATTGTGGAGCTGCGCCCCGAGATGGCCTCCTACGACTGCGGTTCCATGAACTGGATGCACACCGGCCTGTTCCTCAATCCCCCCGCCTTCCTGGAGAAGCTGGGCAAGATCATGGAGGACAACCACATCAAGCCGGAGATCGAGGCCTTTGACCCCGGCATGATCGCCAACGCCCAGTATTACCTCAAAAAGGGTGTGCTCAAGGCTCCGCTGCACTTCCAGTTCTGCATGGGCTGCGCCAACGGTATCCCCGGCACCATGAAGAACCTGATTTTCATGAAGGAGACCATGGAGTCCCTGTGCCCCGGCTCCACCTGGAGCTGCTTCGGCGTGGGCCATTCCGCCCTTACCATGTTGTACGGCGCTGTGGCCCTGGGCGGCCACATCCGCGTGGGCATGGAGGACAACGTGATGTACAGCAAGGGTGTGCTGGCTGAGAGCAACGTCCAGTTCGTGGACCGGGCCCGTCGGGTCATCGAGGAGTTCGGCAAAAAGGTTGCCACTCCCGACGAGGCCCGGGAGATCCTCAGCCTGAAGTAAGAGAAAGGAAGGGAACAACATGGCACTGATGACAGGGGAACAGTACATTGAGAGCATCCGCAAGATGCATATGCAGGTCTATATGTTCGGCAAGAAGGTGGAGCATCCGGTGGACGATCCCATCCTCCGCCCCTCGCTGAACAGCGTGCGCATGACCTATGATCTGGCCCAGAAGCCGGAATACCAGGACCTGATGACCGCCACCTCCAACCTGACCGGCCAGCAGGTCAACCGCTTCACCCACATCCACCAGTCCGCCCAGGACCTGGTGAAGAAGGTGAAGATGCAGCGGCTGCTGGGCCAGCAGACCGCCGCCTGCTTCCAGCGGTGCGTGGGTATGGACGCCTTCAATGCTGTTTACTCCACCACCTACGAGATCGACCAGAAGTATGGTACCAGCTATCATGAGAATTTCAAGAAGTTTGCCGCCTATGTTCAGGAGCACGACCTGACGGTGGACGGAGCCATGACCGACCCCAAGGGAGACCGGTCCAAGGCTCCTCATGAGCAGGAGGACCCAGATCTGTTCCTGCGTGTGGTGGAGCGCCGCCCCGACGGCATTGTGGTCCGGGGCGCCAAGGCCCACCAGACCGGCGCGCTGAACAGCCATGAGATCATCATCATGCCTACCATCTCCATGGGACCGGAGGACAAGGACTATGCCGTATCCTTTGCCGTGCCCATGGACGCCGAGGGTATCTTCATGATCATCGGCCGCCAGAGCTGCGACACCCGGAAGCTGGAGGGCAGCGAGCTGGACGTAGGTAACGCCGAGTTCGGCGGCGTGGAGGCCCTGGTGGTGTTCGACGACGTGTTTGTGCCCAACGACCGCATCTTCATGTGCGGTGAGACCGAGTTCGCCGGTATGCTGGTGGAGCGGTTTGCCGGTTACCACCGCCAGAGCTACGGCGGGTGCAAGGTAGGCGTGGGCGACGTGCTGATCGGCGCGGCGGCGGTAGCCGCCGACTACAACGGCTGCGCCAAGGCCTCCCACATCAAGGACAAGCTCATCGAAATGACCCACCTGAACGAGACCCTGTATTGCTGCGGCATCGCCTGCTCCGCTGAAGGCCACGCCACCGCCAGCGGCAACTACATCATCGACCTGCTGCTGGCCAACGTGTGCAAGCAGAACGTCACCCGCTTCCCCTATGAGATTGCCCGGCTGGCCGAGGACATTGCCGGCGGCGTGGTGGTTACAGCTCCCGCCGAGGCCGACCTAAAAGACCCCAAGCTGGGGCCCTATGTGGAAAAGTACTTCAAGGCGGCCCCCGGCGTGTCGGTGGAGAACCGCTTCCGCATCCTGCGCCTCATTGAGAACCTGACCCTGGGTACCGCCGCCGTGGGTTACCGAACCGAGTCCCTCCACGGCGCCGGTTCTCCTCAGGCCCAGCGCATTATGATCGCCCGCCAGGGCAACCTGCCTATGAAGAAAGAGTTGGCCAAGAAGATCGCCCATGTCAAGGAGTGAGGAAACGTGTCTGAGTACAGTGAGATCCTGGACCGGATCGAAGAGGTTTTGGAGGATAAGGTGCGCCCCAACCTGGCCCTTCATGGCGGCAATATCCGCAGCCTGGACTGCAAGGACGGAGTTTACCGCTTCCAGCTCACCGGCCAGTGCGCCGGTTGCCCCTCCGCCATGCTGACCACGGAAAACCTGATCCGCTCCGCTCTGCTGGAATCCATTCCTGAGCTGAAGGATGTGGTGCTGGTGGGAGGCGTGAGCCAGGAGCTGCTGGACCAGGCCAAAGCCATTCTGCGGGGGGAGCGTCCGTGCGGATCGGAGTAAAATACTGCGGCGGCTGCAATCCCCGGTATGACCGGGTGGCCCTGGTGGAGCGCATTCAGAGGGAGCAGCCGGAGGATACCTTTGAGCGGGCGATCCCCGGAGTCTGCTACGACCAGCTGCTGGTGGTATGCGGCTGCTCCGCCCAATGCGCGGATTTGACAGGGCTGACAGGACGGGAGATCCGCAGCCTGTGGCAGGACCATCCCTGAAATTCCAATCAAACAAAAGAAAGCCTGTAACCATTGTGGTTACAGGCTTTTTTTGTAGGCTGGTTGCTATTTTCTGCGTGGACGAAGGCCGATAATGAAGAGGACCGCCGCAGCGCACAGCAGGGCCAGCAAAGCGGGCCAGGTGCCCCGGGAGGCCTCCAGAGCCAGGCCAGGCGGGGTCAGCAGGGAGACGGTCCGCAGGGCGGGGGAGAGTTGGGACAGGTCCATAAAGCACCCACCCAGCAGGCAGAGGATCAGAGCCAGGAAGGGGGCCAGTCCGTCCACCCGCCCATCGGTATTGGTGAACCGGATGAGCATCAGGGCTAGGGCGGAGACGCACAGGGTGTAGGCCAAGGTGGCCGCGGCGGTCCATAGGTCGGTACAGCCGCCGAAGAGCAGAATGCACAGGGAAACCAGAAGCCCCAGCCCCACTAGGGCCAGACAGTCGCTGCCGTAGGACAGCACCCGGCCAAAGGGGAGGGACCACATCCGACGCTCCACCAGACGGCCGTCCCGGCCTCCGGTCCAGGCCGCCGAGGTCAGCAAAGTAAACAGAACCATCAGCGCTGTAAAGCTGATCTGGCTGGGGACGAAGGGCAGGGGAGCGGAGGCACCGTTTTGCATCTGCATCTGGTAGAGAGGCGGCATGGAGGCTTCGGCCTCATCCATCAGGGTCTGGAGCTGAGCAGATTCCTGGGCGGAAAGGGTCCGCCCCAGATGGGCTTCCGCGTTGCCGTTGGCCTGGGCCCGGCTGCGCTGGAGGGAAACCTGCCCGGCGATGATCTCACGGGCGCCCTGGAGGGAGACGGACGCCGAAGCGCCCTCATAGCGGAGGGGGATTTGCTCCTCAGTGGTCAAAGACTGGCTATAGCCCTCTCCAATTGTGAGCAGACCTTCCACCTCTCCCAGCAGGAGCAGGTAAAGCCCCTCCTCTTTGCCGCAGCTGCGTACCGAGAGCTCGGCATGCTGTCCCAGACGCTGGACCAGCTCCTGGGACATAGCGCTTTGATCCTGGTCATAGACCGCTAGGCACAGCTGCTGCCTGCCACCAGACTGAACGGAGGAGGCGGCCATCCCGCACAGCAGCGCCACTGCCAGCAGAGCAACCAGTCCCCGCAGACCGCCGGACATGGCGGTGAGCTTGATGCCGGACAGGCTGGCCAGCCGGGCTGGGAAGGGAAGCAGGGCGGGGACAGCTGTGGGTTTGGCAGGGTTGCCGTGGGTGGTGCGGGCGGATTTGCTCCTCTTGTTCCGGTGCAGCATGAACAGGGCGAACAGAAGGCCGGCGACTCCCATGGCCAGAATGGGCCAGAGCAGACCCAACAGCTTCACTGGCGGCAGACCGTAGGCGGCAGCCTCCAGTCCCAGTCCGGCGTAGTAGGGCAGGGCGAATTTACCCAGCAGAGGCAGGGGCATGGGGAGAAGCTGACGGGACCAGAGGGTGCCCCCCAGTACCAGGGAGAGAAAGAGCAGCAGATTGCCCCACCGCTGGACCGAGGCGGGATTGCCCAGCCACGCGGCCAGCCCCAGCAGAATCCCGAAGGCGGAAGCCAGCAGGAGAAGGGCAAGGCCTAGAAACAAAATGGGGTGTTCCGGCTGAAAGACTGCCAGCATCAGGATCTGGGTGGGCAGGGTCAGCAGATAGGCCACCAGGAACTTGGACAGTACAAAGGCTCCCGTGGAACCGCCCAAAGCCCTGTAGCGGGGGAGAATACCCAATCCCAGCTCCTCGGGCAGGGTTTTGACAGCGGCGATGGAGAAGAAGAGGGCCAGCACCGACAGCACACAGGCTGCCAGCCGCCGCTCCAGCGCTCCTTGAAGGTCGGCCTGGACTGCCTCATTTTCAAAAACATTCTGGCGGCCCAGGGCGTCATGAAGCAGATTGACGGAGGATTCCTGATAGAGGGCCCACTGCTGCTCATTGTCCAGGTCGCCGTAGCACAGCTGGTATACGGCGGTGTAGGCCACCTGATTGCCCCGAATGATGTCCATCACAGAGCCGAAGATGGAATAGATCAGGGTGGACTCCAGCTGCATATCTCCGTTGAGGACAATGGAGACTGGGCAATCGGTCATGGTGTACAGATCGTAGAAAAAGTCCTTGGGGATGGTGATAACCGCCGCCGCGCCCTGGTCCAGAGCCTGGGCGTCACTGGTTTCCTCCTCCAGAACGGCCACATCGGAGAACAGTTCGATGCGCTTCATCTGGGCGATGAGGGAGCGGGACATGATGGTATCGTCCTCATCCCGCACGGCGATGGGAAAAGGCTGCACATAGCTCTGGGTGGTGAGATCGCCCAGCCCGATCCGGAAGGCCGCCAGCAGCAGGAAAGGCAGCAGTAGGGCGGCCACCCCGGCGCCGCTGAAAAACAGCTTCAGGTCTTTACAGAGGGCGGCTTTCAGTCCGGACATGGGTTTCCCTCCTCCGGGACAGGCCGGCCGGCTTCCAGGGTGAGGATCCGGCTGCATACCCGCTCCAGCTCGCCGGGCTGGTGGGAGATGATGGCGATGGCACAGCCCATGTCCCGCAGGTGCTCCACCATGGACAGGATAAGCTCCACCGAGCGGGCGTCCGCGCCTACGGTAGGTTCGTCCAGCAACAGCACTTTGGGTGTGATCATCAGAGCGCTGGCCAGATGGAGGCGGCGCTGCATCCCGCCGGAGTAGGCGGAGACCGGCTGCTTTCCCTTGTCGCTCAGGTCCAACTGCTCCAACAGCCAGCGGCTGCGGATAGAGATGGCCTGACGGGGCAGACCGCAGGCTCGCCCCCAGAACCGCAGGTTATCCAGCCCGGTAAGGGTGTGGTAAAGGGAGAGCTCCTGGGGCACATAGGCCACCTTGCCCACGGCCTCCGGTGCCAGATGATATTCTCCGGCATCGGGCCGCAGTACCCCGGCCAGGATGGACAGCAGGGTGCTCTTGCCCGCGCCGTTGGAGCCACGGACGCCCAATACCTCCCCTTGGGACAGGGTCAGGAAAATGGGGCCCAGCACAGGGGCGGCATGGCGGGAGTAGCGCTTTTCCACCTGCCGCAGGGTACATAAAACCGCGTTACCATCCATAGGAAGTATCCAGCAGCGGCTCCAGATTGCGGATCAGATCCTGCTCCACAGCCATACCCAGTTCCTGGAACAGCTCATAGTAGTCCTCATAGGTGAAGTCACTGATGTCGTAGGGGGGCACATCGGGGGCTTTGACGGAAGAACCATCCGTGGTATTGATGTTGATCTCCAGAGAGCTGAACGCACCGTCAAACACATAGGAATCACCCTGGATTTGGAGGGTGTGGTCCACGCTGTTGTCCTGTCCCTGGGTTACGTCCAGCGTCAGGTTCACAGGCAGAATATCCGAGTATACTTGATAGGAGCCCTGGGGGATGCCCAGAGGAGATTTTTTCTCCGAATCCATATCGTACCGCATTTCCAGAGAGCCGCCGTAAGGCTGGGTAAGGCTGATGATGCCATCGGAAACGCTGCCGTTTTTGGTGTAGGAGTGAGTCAGCAGGAACTGGGGCTCACCATAGACCTCTACATAGAAGGCCTCCTGTCGCCGGTCAGACTCCGCGCCCTGGGACTCATAGACCAGAGTGGTATCGGAATAGTCGGTATACAGACGGATCATACGGACCTGGTTGCCCTCCACATAGAGCTCCCAGGTAAAACCGGACTCCTCCACCTCACGGCCTGCATCGGCGGCGCTGTATTCCAGCTCATCCGCCAGAGAGAGCAGGGCATTGTCCAGCTCCTCCTCCAGATCATAGCCGCTGAAAACATCGTAACCGAAGGCGGCGGTCAGCATATCAGGGTTGATGAGCTTCAGGATCAGCTGTCGCAGGGTTTCGTCCTCACGCAGGGTCTGGGCCAGCTTGAGCAGCATGGCCTCCACATCCTCTGCCCGGGGCTGGAAGGTGTAGCGGGTACCAGTCATGGAGCTGCCCAGCTGAGGCAGGTTAAAGGACACGCCGTCCTCCACCATTACATTTTCTTCGTTGACAACTGTATAGACAATATCCAGATAGGACTCCAGCAGAGAGCGCCACTCCTTGCCCGAAATCTCAGGCAGAGCCAGCGCACTCAGGTCTACGTCCTGACCGGTGAGGGCCTCCACTGTCTGGGAGAGATCCATGGTATAATAGGTATCCTGGATCTCGGGCAGATAAAAGCCCAGAGTTCCTTTGTCATAAGACAGCAGGCCTGTGAGGATGGGGCTGCCCATCAGGGTGAACTCTCCGTTGGCCAGTAAGGTGTCCCGGTCCAGATCCACCTTCAGGCAGACGGAGGAGTCCTCCAGGTACTGGTTGATCTCTGCGCTGTCCGTGATGGCGGTGATCGTCAGATCGGAAGAGAACGCGCCGCTGCCGATGGTGTCCACACCTTCCTCCAGCATACCAAGCGCGCGATCAGCAAACAGGTCCTGCTGATAAGAGACGAATTGCTTGGACGGAGCGGAAAAGAGCCGGGGAATCACTAAAATACCCGCAGCCACCACGACTACAGCGGCAATGGCGCCGGCGATTATTTTCCCTTTGGGACGGCGGGCGGCGGGGGCAGCTTTAGCCTCAGGCTGGGGTTCCTGAGATACAGCAGATGCCTGCTCTACGGGAGTGCCGCAGTTGACGCAGAATTTTGTATCCGGGGTGAGCCGCTCGCCGCAGTTTCTGCAAAAGGCAGGGGTGTTGGCGGGGGCGGGGTCCTGAGGAACCGGGGTGCCGCAGTTTTGGCAGAAGGCGGCCCCGTTGTGCAGCGGATGGCCGCAGTTGAGACAGTTTTTCATGGTTCTTCCTCCCTCGATAAGATGGCAGCAGTTCTGCTGCGCATAACGTATATTTCCTCTGTTTGCACACACCTCGATTGTACGGGCAGTAGGAAAAGAAGTCAACAGAAAATTACAAATAGTTCCATAAAAGGCGGGATTTCTTTGCTGGTTGTCTCTGAGAAACCCTTTATGATCGCTATGTTTAGGTATGGTGCGGTATACCTAAAAACACAGCCCGCAAGATTGTACCTGCGGGCTGTGTTTTTAGATTCTGTTGTCCAGAGAATCTGCCTGGGCTTCCAGCTCATCGATGCGGGCAGCCAGACGATCCGCCTGGTCTCTCAGGCGAAGAACCAGCGCCTCCTGGGTGCTGTCACCCGCGGGCCCCTCTGTCAGCCGGGCCAGATCATCCTCCAGATTGTCCAGCTGTACCTGAAGGGTACTGATCTGCCGCTCCAAGACCCGCAGCATCTCACTGTTGTCTTGTTCCTCCTCCAGAATGGAAAAGCCGGTGGATGCCTCCAGCAGTTCGGTTTCATCCGCGTCATCCAGTTCAAAGTTGTGGTTCCAAGGTCCATTCATATTGGCTACGTCCTTCCGGTCAGAATTTATTTGATAAGCTCGACGGCATTCTTGGTTTAGTTCTATTGTAGCAGAGAGCTGTGATCATGAACAGACAGACAAAAATAAAAAATTTTTTTGCCTGGTATAAAACCAGAGGTCATGCCGGTGGCTCTTACTATTGACATCGCGAGATGGACCGAATGACAGGAGGAAAGAAAATGAAAAAGAGAGTGGTTATGATTCTGATGGCGCTGAGCATTGCCTGTACGGCGACAGCCTGTTCTTCCGGTGAGGATCGGGTTATGGAATGGTGTGAAGAGTCCTTTTCCCAGACAGAAGACCAATGGTATCAGGACGCTGAAGAGATTATGGCGGAAGAGGAGCATCTGGACGGCCTGCTGGAGACTGGCCCTGTGGACATAGATCAGCTGCCTTCCATCCTGGAGCCTATCCCTGGATATTACCCCTATGTAATCCGCTTCTATAATCAAGAAGGAGAACTGGCGCGGGATTTGGTACCTGGCTTTTTGGTGGACGGCAGTCGCTATACCATTCAGAACGCGATAAAAGAGGATATCATTACAGGCGTAGCAGCTTATACGGAGGATGGGTATCCCTGCAAGGTTAGTGAACTGGCAGAAGTGGTAGATTGGGAAACCGGAGCCCACCAGGTGACTTGGAGTGCTGTATATGTATTTTATGTGAAGGAAGGTCTGGATGTTGAGATTGTGCCCTACGCGAGTGAGGATCTGCTTATGGCAGGTAGCCTGACCAGCTTTACTATGTATTGGGGAAGAGCAATGCAGGAGAAATTTGGATACGGATGGACTTATCAGGTCTGTGCTCTGGAGCCTGAGATGGGAAGTAGTTTGGATGGTACGGTAGGCGTGATCGAGGATCATATGGACTGGATACAGGGGCCAAGTTCTATCGATGGAGTTATCCACTACTACTGTTATTTGACGAGAGAGAACTTTGAAACCGTAGAAATGGGTGGCTGGTAAACTGTACCACCCCGTAAAAAACGCCTGTGGCCTCTTGGCCACAGGCGTTCAGCCTGTCGAAAAAGTCCAGCAAAAGCTGGGCTTTTTCATTTAGATGAGATAAGATAGAGGTGGAGGTGAGGGAGATGCTGGAACGTGGAAAAAAAGATCGTGATGTAATAGAGATTGTAGGAATAGACAGCCTGGTACCGAAAGATCACCTGCTTCGGAAAATAGATCAGGCAGTGGATTTCGACCGTATATACGAAATGGTGAAGCCGTTGTATAGCGAGGACAACGGCAGACCAAGCGTAGACCCCGTGGTGCTGATCAAAATGGTACTGATCCAGCATCTGTACGGATTGCCGTCCCTTCGGCGGACGGCAGAAGAAGTAGGCTTAAATGTAGCATACCGCTGGTTTTTGGGGTATACATTACAAGAGGAAACGCCCCACTATTCCACGGTGAGCTATAACTTCCGGCACCGTTTTACCGAGGAGACCGTAGACCAGGTATTCCACTGGATTCTGGAGGAAGCGGCGGAAGCGGGCTACCTTTCTCCTAAGGCGGTATTTATTGACGGCACACACATCAAAGCCAGCGCGAACACCAAGAAGAAGGTCAAGGTCCAGATCCCGGTGGTATCCAGGCACTATGCCAAGGAACTGATGGAAGAGGTAAACGCAGACCGGGAGATCCATGGCAAGAAACCCTTTGACGATGATGACGAGCCACCGGCTCCGGCAAAGAAGCCCAGAGACAATACCTCCAAGAAGAAGCTGGCCCGGCGGAAGAAGGAGAAGCTGCGTACGGTGACCCGGAGCGTAACCGATCCAGACAGTGGCTTGTTTGTAAAGGGAGACCACAAGCGGCAGTTTGCCTATGAAGCCCACACCGCCTGTGACGAGCATGGATTCGTTCTGGAGACAGTAATTACCCCTGGAAATGTACATGACAGTGTGGCATTTGATGAAGTCTATGACCGTGTGACAGCGGATTTCCCGGAAGTGGAGACGATCGTTGCCGATTCCGCCTATAAGACCCCGCATATCTGCAAAAAGGTGTTTGAAGACGGATGTGTGCTGTCCACCGCTTATAAGCGGCCTCAGACCATGAAGGGCGGTCACGAGTGGTGGAAGTATGTGTATGACGAGTACTATGACTGCGTGCTCTGCCCGGAGTACCAGGCGTTGGCCTACCATACCACCAACCGGGATGGCTACCGGGAATACAGGAGTGATCCCAGCATCTGCGTCAACTGCCCCACCCGCCATCTGTGCACCCATTCCAAAGACTGCGTAAAAAAAGTACAGCGACACATCTGGAGAGACTATGAGGAGTTGGCGGACGACGCACGCTATACACCAAAATACCGGCAACTCTACAAGCGGCGTAAGGAAACCATTGAACGGGTCTTTGCCGACGCCAAGGAAAAACACGCTATGCGTTATACCCAGTACAGAGGCTTGGCCCAAGTGTCCAACTGGGTGAAGCTTAAATTTGCTGCCATGAATCTGAAAAAACTGGCCAAGTGGTTGTGGAAGGAGAAGCTTTCTCCATTCACGCTTGTACTTCTTTGGCCTCTATATGCCAGAAACCCGGCTTATGCTTCATGCATAAACCGGGTTTCTCGACAGGCTGAAAGGTGCCCTCCTATGGAGGGCACCTTTTTGGTTTATCCGCGCAGGTAGGCCAGAATATCGGCGGCGTTGGTGTCCGGCTTCACCTTGGGCATCACCTTTTCGATGACGCCGTCGGGGCTGATAACGAAGGTGGAGCGGACCACCCCCATGGACACCTTGCCGTAGTTCTTCTTCTCCTGCCATACACCGTAGGCCTGAATGGCGGTCAGCTCCGGGTCGGACAGCAGGATGAAGGGCAGCTCGTGCTTCTGGGCGAATTTCTGGTGAGAGGCCACCGAGTCCTTGCTGATGCCGATGACTACCGTATCCAGAGTCTGGAACTCATCGTAGGCGGCAGCGTAGCCACAGGCCTGCCGGGTGCAGCCGGGGGTGTTGTCCCGGGGGTAGAAATAGACCACCACCCGCTTGCCTCTAAACTGAGACAGGGTGACAGGGTTGCCCTCCTTGTCGGGGAGGGTGAAGTCGGGGGCGACGGTACCCACTTCCAGCATATCAGGGTTCCTCCTTCAGGAAAACGTAGTGTTGGGGATCGGAATGGGCGGGGGAGAAGGTGTAGCCCAGCCGGTCAAAATCTCGCAGCTCCTCCGCCTGTTGGACATGATGCTCCGCCATCCAGCGGACCATCTCTCCCCGGGCCATCTTGCACATGGTGCCCTTCTCCACCACCTTGCCGTTCTTCTTCTCCCCGAAGGTGCAGGTGAGGAAGGCGACGGCGGGGGGCAGGTGGGGGGAGACAGCTTTGCTGTACTCCTTGGAGGCCAGATTGACCACCAGATCGGTCTGGGCGGCCAGGGTCTCTGCCAGCTTGCTCCCCCAGAAGGCGTACAGGTCCTTGTGTCCGTCCACCTTCAGGGGGGCGGCCATCTCCAGCCGGTAGGGGGTCACCCCATCGAAGGGGCGCAGTAGCCCGTAGAAGCCGGAGAGGATGCGCAGGTGTTCCTTCACATAGTCCAGCTGCTCCCGATCAAAGACGCCGGGGGCCATATACTGGTACTGGATGCCCTCGTAGGACAGCAGGGCGGGGGTGAGGCGGCCCTCCAGGTCCATATGGGCCAGCCGCTCCAGGTTGAGGGCGGCGATGGAGTCGTTGCACTTCCACAGCTTTTGCAGGGCGGGGCCGTCCATGGCCTTCAGCGCCGCCAGCAGCCGCCCGGTCTCGGGCAGAAAGGCGGGCAGGCCCTCGGGGGCAAAGCTGTCGGTGTCCACCCGCATTTTCTTGGCGGGGGAGATGATGATGCGCATGGATTCCTCCCGGCTCAGGCCATTTTCTCCTTGATGTGGGACAGACGGTCCAGGGCCTCCAGCAGGGTCTCATCCTTCTTGGCGAAGTGGAGGCGGACGATGTTGGGCACGTCCTCCATGAAGAAGGAGGTGCCGGGTACGGCGGCCACGCCCACCTTCTGGGTCAGCTCCTCACAGAACTCCACGTCGGTCTGGCCCTTCTTCAGGTAGGGACCGATGTCGGCCAGCACGAAGTAGGTGCCCTGGGGATCGGTGTAGGGGATGCCGATGTTGTCCAGCCCCTTGGTGAAGAGCTCCTTCATGTGGGCGTAGTGGGCCCCGAACTCCTCATAGTAGCTGTCGGGCATCTCCAGACCAGCGATGGCGGCCTCCATCAGGGGAGAGGGGGTGCCCACGGCATTGAAGTCGTGGTACTGCTTGATCTTGTCCATCAGGTGCTTGGGGGCGATGGCGTAGCCCAGCCGCCAGCCGGTGATGGAGTAGGTCTTGGACAGGGAAGAGCAGGACACGGTGCGTTCCCACATACCGGGGATGGAGTTCATATAGGTGTGCTTGTGGGGGGCGTAGACGATGTGCTCGTATACTTCATCCATAATGGCGTACACATCGTACTTGATGCACAGGTCCGCGATGAGCTTCAGCTCCTCCTCGGTGAACACCTTGCCGCTGGGGTTGGAGGGGTTGCAGATGAGGATGGCCTTGGGGTGCTGCTTGAAGGCGTCCTCCAGTACGTTGGCGTCGAAGCCGAAGGCGGGGGGCACCAGAGGCACATAGATAGGCTCACAGTCGGCAAAGAGGGCCTGGGCGTGGTAGTTCTCAAAATAGGGGGAGAAGAGGATGATTTTGTCCCCGGGGTTGGTGAGGGCAAAAATGGTATCCACCATGGCCTCGGTGGAGCCGATGGTCACTACCATCTCAGTCTCCGGGTCCAGGGTGCGGCCCATGAAGCGGCCGCACTTCTTGGCCAGAGCCTGGCGGAAGTTGGGGGCGCCCATGGTGATGGGGTACTGGTGGGGGCCGGCATGGGCCACCTCAGCCAGCCGGTCCAGCAGCGCCTTGGGCGGGTCGAAGTCAGGGAAGCCCTGGGCCAGATTGATGGCGTTGTTGGCAATGGCGATGCGGGTCATCCGGCGAATGACGGAGTCGGTGAAATACTGGGTTTTCTTGCTCAACGGCTGCATAACAGTTCAACCTCGCTTTTCTCGTTAATGGACGCCCAGCGCCTCGCCCCGGGCGGGGGGCATGGCGTTGGCCTGGAGCAGGCTGGCCAGCCCCACGGCGTCGGCCACACGGAAGATCATGCAGGCCTGGCCGTCCACCTGGCCAAAGACCGAGTAGACGTACTCCACATCAATGGATTCCTTAGCCAGCAGGGACAGAATACGGCCCAGGCCGCCGGGCTCGTCGGGTACCAACACTGCTACAACCGGGGTCATGGAGACGATGAAGCCGTGTTCCAGCAGCAGGGAGGCGGCCTGCTGGGGCTGATCCACGATCATGCGCAGCACGCCGTAATCGCTGGTTTCGGCGATGTGGAGGGCCCGCATATTGATCTGATGTTCGGACAGAATGGCGGTGATCTCCGCCAGCTGCCCCGCCCGGTTTTCCAGAAAGACAGAAATCTGTTGGATGGTCATAACCTTGCTCCTCTCTTAGATCTTCCGCTTGTCGATGACGCGGACCGCCTTGCCCTCGGAGCGCTGGATGGACTTGGGGGCCACCAGACGGACCTTGGCGTAGATGCCCAGCATGGCCTTGAGAGCGGCCACAACCTGCTTCTCCTTTTCGGCCACCTGGCTCAGCTGGTCGGAGAACATCTCCGGGGTCATCTCCACCAGCACCTCCATGGTGTCGGTGTTGTTCACCCGGTCCACGATGATCTGATAGTTGGGGGCGAAGCTCTGGCCCATGAGTACCGTCTCGATCTGGGACGGGAACACGTTGACGCCCTTGATGATGAGCATATCGTCGCTGCGGCCCATGGGCTTGCTCATCTTGATGTGGGTGCGGCCGCAGGGGCAGTCCTCATGGTGAAGCACACAGATGTCCCGGGTGCGGTAGCGCAGCAGGGGGAAGGCCTCCTTGGTGATGGAGGTGAACACCAGCTCGCCCTTGGACCCCTCGGGAAGGACCTCCCCGGTCTCGGGATCGATGATCTCGGCGATGAAGTGGTCCTCGTTGATGTGCATTCCGCTCTGGGCGGAGCACTCAAAGGCCACGCCGGGGCCGGACAGCTCGGTGAGGCCGTAGATGTCATAGGCCTTGATGCCCAGGGTTTCCTCGATGTTCTGCCGCATCTCCTGGCTCCAGGCCTCGGCGCCGAAGATACCCGCCTTCAGGGGAATCTGGTCGGGGGTGAGGCCCATCTCCTTCATGCTCTCAGCCAGATAGGCGGCATAGGAAGGGGTGCAGCACAGAATGGTGGCGTTCAGGTCCCGGATGAACATGATCTGCCGCTCGGTGTTGCCCGAGGAGGTGGGAATGGTAAGGCAGCCCACCTTGTGGGAGCCGCCGTTGAGGCCGGGACCGCCGGTGAACAGGCCATATCCGTAGCTCACCTGACACACGTCCTCGTTGGTGCCGCCGGCGGCCGTAATGGCGCGGGCGCAGCAGTCCTCCCACAGGTCGATGTCGTGCTGGGTGTAGAAGGCCACCACCCGCTTGCCGGTGGTGCCGGAAGTGGACTGGATGCGGACGCAGTCCTTCAAAGGCCGGGCCACCAGGCCGTAGGGATAGGCCTCCCGCAGGTCGGCCTTGGTGACGAAGGGCAGCTTGTGCAGATCGTCCACACCCTTGATGTCCTCGGGGGTCAGGCCCTTCTCCTCCATCTTCTTGCGGTAGTAGGGGACGTTGTCCCATACGTTGCGCACCTGCTTGACCAGACGCTCATCCTGCCAGGCGCGGATCTGCTCCCAGCTGGCGCACTCAATGTCTTTCTGATAGTAACGCTCCATGCTTCTCTCTCCTCGCGGCTCAGGAATTTCTGCCCAGGTGGAAGGCTTTGCGGTTGAGTTCCAGGAATTTTTCCGGTACGCTGCGGGTCAGAGCCTGCTGCCAGGCCTCCTCCGGCAGGTCAAAGTACCGGGACAGACGGCCCATGAGCACCAGGTTCACCGCCTTGGGAGAACCGGCCTCCTCGGCCAGAGCCAGGGCGTCCATGGCGTCCACCAGCACCCCGGCCTCCTTCATCTGGCCCACCAGGTCCTGGGGATAGGCGGCGGCGCCGGTGATAACAGGCATGGGGTTGATCTGCTGGGTGTTGGTGATGATATGCCCGCCGCTCTTGAGAAAGGCGGTGTAGCGGGCGGCCTCCAGCAGCTCAAAGGAGACGATGAAATCGGCCTCCCCCTGGTCGATGATGGGGGAGTATACCTTGTCGCCGAAGCGGACATAGGTAACCACGCTGCCGCCCCGCTGGCTCATACCGTGGACCTCGGATACCTTCACGTCATAGCCCTGGTCCAGCAGCAGACGGCCCAGCAGCTTGCTGGCCAGCAGGGAACCCTGGCCGCCCACGCCTACGATCATAATATTTTTCGTATCCATGTTCACACCTCCTCACCCGTCTGGAGGGCGTCAAACTTACACAGCTGCTGGCACACGCCGCAGCCCACGCACAGGGTGGCGTCCACCCCGGCCTTGCCGTCCGTCACCGAAATGGCGGGGCATCCGATCTTCATGCAGGCCTTGCAGCCCACGCATTTGCCAGTGTCTACCGTCAGGGGCGCCTTGTGCTTGACGTATTTCAGCAGGGCGCAGGGACGGCGGGAGATAACCACCGATGCCTCGGGGGCGGCCAGCTCCTCCTTGATGACCTGCTCGCACTGGCTCAGGTCGTAGGGGTCCACCACCCGCACCCGGCGGATACCCACGGCCTTGCACAGGGACTCCAGGTCGATCTTGGTGCAGGGGTCTCCCTTCAGGTTGAAGCCGGTGGTGGGGTTCTGTTGATGGCCGGTCATGCCGGTGATGGAGTTGTCCAGAATGATAACGGTGGCGTTGGACTCGTTGTAGGCGATGTTGACCAGGCCGGTGATGCCCGAGTGCATGAAGGTGGAGTCGCCGATGACCGCCACCGTCTTGCCGTCCATCTGGCCGCCGGAGGCCTTCAGGAAGCCGTGGATGCCGGACACCGAGGCCCCCATGCAGATGGTGGAGTCAATGGCGGACAGGGGAGCCACCGCGCCCAGAGTATAGCAGCCGATGTCGCCCAGCACGGTGAGCTTCATCTTGTTGAGGGTGTAAAACAGACCACGGTGGGGGCAGCCGGCGCACATGACGGGGGGACGGTTGGGGATGTCGGTCTCCAGGGTTTTGCCCGCCTCAGGTTCGGTACCCAGCTTGGCGGCCACCTTATTTTGGCTGAGCTCGTCGATGAGGGAGAAGGAGGCCTTGCCCTCTACATCCAGGCCCAGCTCCCGGCACCAGGTCTCCAGGAAGCCGTCCAGCTCCTCCACCACCACCAGCTTGTCCACGCCGGCGGCGAAGTCCCGGATTAGCTTGGAGGGCAGGGGCCACACCATGCCCAGCTTGAGGACGGGGTACTTGTCTCCCACCACTTCCTTTACATACTGGTAGCTGGTAGAGGAGGTGAGGATACCCATGCTGTGGTCGGTGCCTGCCTCGACCCGGTTGAAGGGGCAGCTCTCCGCCCAGTCGGCCAGGGCCTGGGTGCGCTGCTCCACCACCGGGTGGCGCAGCTTGGCATAGCCGGGCATCATGATGTACTTGGCGGGGGTCTTCTCGTAGGGCCGGGCGGGAGGCTCTACCCGCTCTCCGGTCTCCACCACGCTCTGGGAGTGGGACACACGGGTGCACATCTTGAGGAGCACCGGGGTATCGAACTGCTCGGACAGCTCATAGGCCGCCTTGGTGAAGGCCAGAGCCTCGGCGGAGTCGGCGGGCTCCAGCATGGGCAGCTTGGCCGAGCGGGCGTAGTGGCGGGAGTCCTGCTCGTTCTGAGAGGAGTGCATCCCGGCGTCGTCGGCCACAGCGATAATCATACCGGCGTTGACGCCGGTATAGGCGATGGTGAACAGGGGATCGGCGGCCACGTTGAGGCCAACGTGCTTCATACCGCAGAAGGACCGCTTGCCCGCCAGACAGGCGCCGAAGGCGGTCTCCATGGCCACCTTCTCGTTGGGGGCCCATTCGGCGTACACCTCGGGGAACTTGGCTACTGCCTCGGTGATTTCGGTGCTGGGGGTGCCTGGGTAGCTGGAGACAACGGCGCAGCCTGCCTCATAGAGGCCCCGGGCCACGGCTTCGTTGCCGAGCATCAGGGTTTTCATGGTGCATTTCTCCTTTTCCAGAGGCTATCGGAAAATAAAAAACGTCCTCTGCATCGGATGCAGAGGACGACGATTTTCCGGCGAAACGGCCTCTACCTGGTTCCGTTCTCGCAAATTTGAACGGTATTACTTTATCACTTTTTGTCGGTAAAGTCAAATCTTTTTTACAGGACCTTCCTCTGCCAGATCGTCCCTGGGACCGATGGAGTCGGTGACTGCCACGGTGACGGTGCGCTCATAGCAGGAGAAGATCTCCTTCACCCGGCCGGAGCCGGGGGCGGGGGTAAACAGGCTGACCACCGGTACGATGATCAGGCCTGCCAGCATACAGAAGGCGCCGCAGTTGATGGGGGACTGAAGTACCGGCGGGAACCAGGCCCCGGCGAAGATGTTGGCCAGCATGACCACGGTAGAGAAGAGGAAACATACGGCGCAGGCGGCCTTGGTGGTGCGCTTCCAGTACAGTCCGTAGAGGAAGGGAGCCAGGAAGGCCCCGGCCAGTGCGCCCCAGGACACGCCCATAAGCTGGGCAATGAAGGTCAGGTTGGACCGGTACTGAACAATGGCCAGTACCACGGAAATGGCGATGAACACCACCACCAGGGCCCGCATCCAGCGGACCTGCCGCTTCTCATCCATGTCCTTGATGAGGTTGTCCTTGATGAAGTCCAGGGTGAGGGTGGAGCTGGAGGCCAGCACCAGGGAGGACAGGGTGGACATGGAGGCGGAGAGCACCAGAATGACCACCACCGCAATGAGGATGGAGGGCAGACCGGAGAGCATGGCGGGGATGATGGAGTCGTAGCCTTGAGCGGCCACCGTCTCCGGGGTGGAGAAGAGCCGCCCGAAGCCACCCAGGAAGTAGCAGCCTCCCGCCACCACCAGGGCAAAGGCCGTAGAGATCACAGTGCCCTTGGTGATGGCCGACTCGCTTTTAATGGCGTAGAACTTCTGCACCATCTGGGGCAGGCCCCAGGTGCCCAGGCTGGTGAGCACCACCACGCCCATGAGGCTGGGCAGGTCGGGGCCGAAGAAGGAGGCGAACACGCCGGGGGTATCGGACACGGCAGGGTCGCTGACCCGGGCCAGGGCGTCCAGGGCTCCGGTGAGACCGCCCTGGGTGTTGAGCACCGCAGCGATGACGGCGATGATACCGAAGATCATGATAATGCCCTGGATGAAGTCGTTGATGGCGGTGGCCATATAGCCTCCGGCGATGACATATACCCCGGTGAGCACCGCCATTACTACCACGCACACGGCGTAGTCGATGTCGAAGGCCATGGCGAAGAGCCGGGACAGGCCGTTGTACAGGCTGGCGGTGTAGGGGATGAGGAAGATAAAGATGATGACGGAGGCGGTGATCTTCAGCCTGCTGCTGTCAAAGCGGCGGCCGAAGAACTCGGGCATAGTGGCGCTGTCCAGGTGCTGGGTCATAATGCGGGTGCGGCGGCCCAGCACCACCCAGGCCAGCAGGGAGCCCAGAAAGGCGTTGCCCAAGCCTGCCCAGGTGGCGGCGATGCCGAAGCGCCAGCCGAACTGGCCGGCGTAGCCCACAAAGACCACGGCGGAGAAGTAGCTGGTGCCATAGGCGAAGGCGGTGAGCCAGGGGCCCACCGACCGGCCTCCCAGCACGAAGCCGTTGACGTTGGTGGTGTGGCGGCGGCAGTACAGCCCGATGCCCACCATGACGGCGAAAAACAGGACAACTAGAGATACTTTGATGAGCATATCGGTCACAGGGGAACACTCCTTGCTGCCCGGCGGACTGGATCAGTTGGAGATCTGTGCCTCCACCAGACGGCCGTGGCAGTATTTCTCACGCAGCACCGGCTTTTCGATCTTGCCGGTGGGGTTGCGGGGTACATGGTCGAAGATGATCTTCCGGGGCCGCTTGTACCGGGGCAGCTCCTGACAGAATGCGTTGATCTCCTCTTCGGTGCAGGAGACACCCTCCTTCACCTCCACAATGGCGGCGGCGATCTCGCCCAGCCGGGGATCGGGCAGGCCGATAACCGCCACGTCCTTCAGCTTGTCGAACTTCCGCAGGAAGTCCTCGATCTGCACCGGGTACAGGTTCTCGCCGCCGGAGATGACCACGTCTTTCTTCCGGTCCACCAGATAGATAAAGCCGTCCTCATCCACCTCGGCCATGTCGCCGGTGTACAGCCAGTCGCCCTTAAGGACCTCGGCGGTGGCCTCCGGGTTTTTGTAGTAGCACTGCATCACGCCGGGGCCGCAGACGATAAGCTCGCCCACCTGGCCCTGGGGCACCTCCACACCGTGCTCGTCCACCACCTTGGCGGCCCACAGATAGCCCGGCTTGCCGATGGCGCCCACCTTGTCGATGTTCTCCACCCCCAGATGGACGCAGCCGGGACCGATGGACTCGGACAGACCGTAGTTGGTGTCGTACTGGTGGTGGGGGAAGAACTTCTTCCACCGGTGGATCAGGCTGGGCGGTACCGGCTGAGCGCCGATGTGCATGAGCCGCCACTGGTCCAGCAGGTAGTCGTCCAGATTGACCCGGCCGCTGTCGATGGCATCCAGGATGTCCTGGGCCCAGGGTACCAGCAGCCACACGATGGTACACTTTTCCTCGGTGACCGTTCGGAGGATCCACTCCGGGGACACCCCTCGCAGCAATACCGCCTTGCCGCCGCTGGCCAGGGAGCCGAACCAGTGCATCTTGGCGCCGGTGTGGTACAGGGGCGGAATGCACAGGAATACGTCCTCATGGGTCTGGCCGTGGTGGTGCTGCTCGGTGAGGCAGGAGGAGAGCAGGGCCTTGTGATTATGTAGAATGGCCTTGGGGAAGCCGGTGGTACCCGAGGAGAAGTAGATGGCCGCCAGATCGCTCAGCTCCAGATGGACCGGAGGGGGCTCAATGGTGCAGTACATGACAAGCTCCCGATAACTTTCAGCGAAGGCGGGGGTGTGGTTGCCCACATAGAACCACTGGCGCACCCGGCCCAGGTCGGGAAGGATGGGCTCCAGCCGGTCGATGAACTCAGGGCCGAACACCAGCGCCTCCACATCGGCCAGATCCAGGCAGTAGCGGATCTCGTCGGAGGAATAGCGGAAGTTCATGGGGACGGCCAGACAGCCCGCCTTCAGGATGCCGAAATACACCGGCAGCCACTCCAGGCAGTTCATCAGCAGGATACCTACCTTGGTGCCCCGCTTCAGTCCCCGGCTGAGCAGCAGGTTGGCAAAGCGGTTGGCCTTCTTGTCAAACTGGCCCCAGGTGATCTCCCGGCGGTAGGGCTCGTCGGGACGGTTGCGCTCGATGAGGCTGAACTCCCGCCAGGTGGTGGCCTTGTCCCGCTCCTCCGAGGGGTTGATCTCCACCAGGGCGGGCTCGTCCCGGTACAGCCGGGCGTTGCGCTCCAGAAAGTCTGTGATAACCATGACAGCTGACTCCTTTGCGCCTCCCGGTTCCGCACAGCGGGGGAGGGGAGGCGGATGTTTTTCCAACTGGAAATTGTATCGTTGTGTATTTTACTGCTTTAAAGCGAAAAAGTCAAGAGGGAACAGGACAGTTTGCTCCGGTTGAAAAAGAGGGGCGGCTATGTTATATTGTGAGGGAAATCAAATCCAGGCCCCACCTGGAGGTGGGGAGAAAGGAGCATGAGTATGTCTCAGTTTTTGGATGGGATCGGCAAGCGGCTGTCCGATGCAGGGCAGGGAGTGGCCAAGCACACCAAGAACTTTACGGAGGTGACCCGGCTCAACGGAGCCATTGCCGAGCAGGAGCGGCAGGCAGCAGCCCTGCTGCGGGAGCTGGGGCAGGCCTGCTATGACCGGCACCAGAACGACCCGGACTATGAATATGCCGCTCAAATTGAAGGAATCCGGGCCGCCTATGCCCAGATTGCCCAGTATCAGGCCCAGATCCGCCAGATCAAGGGCATTCGCATCTGCCCGGAGTGCGGGGCAGAGGTGGGACCGGATTCCGCCTTCTGCGGCGGCTGCGGTGCCAAGATGGAGCCGCCTGCCGCCGAAAGCGGACGGGTATGTCCCAAGTGCGGCAGCCCGGTAGATGGGGACAGCCTGTTCTGCGCCACCTGTGGGACACGGCTGGAGTAATGCCGCCGGACCGGTGATCAAAGAGAGAGGTGAGTCTGATGCGGAATGCGGTGATTTCCCGGGACGAGATCCTGGAGGCCAGCCGCCTGATGCTTCAGGAGAAGGGGTGGTCAGCCATCCATATGCGCTCGGTAGCGGTACGCTGTGGCGTGTCCGTGGGATCGCTGTACAACTATTTTCCCTCCAAGACAGAGCTGGTGGCGGCCACGGTGGAGAGCGTATGGCAGGAACTTTTCCATGTACCGGAGGATCTGACGGGGGAGGAGCGTTTTTGCAAGGTAATCCAGTGGCTGCATGACAGTATACAGGAGGGAAACCGCCGTTATCAGGGATTTCTGACCCTCCATGCCATGGGCTTTACCACCGGGGAAGGCAAGGTGGAGGGCCGCCGGATGATGGAACGGGTTCAGGGCCAGCTGCGGGAGTCCCTGTGCCGGATGCTCCGGGAGGACGGACAGGTCAACCAGTCGGTATTTGACAGCCGCCTGACCCCGGAAGGATTTGTAGAGCTGGTATTTTCCATGCTGATTACCGCCCTGCTGCGGGGGGAGGAGGATTGCGAACCCCTGCTGGCGGTGGTCCGCCGGGTACTCTATTAAAGAAAAAAGCCGGATGGCCATGCCATCCGGCTTTTTTGTGCAAATCAGTTGACAAACAGGGAAGCGCGCTTTTTGAAGTAGACGTTGTTAAGTGCAATCATCAATACGGAGAGTACAAGTCCCAATACATACGAACCTGCAAGCGAAGAGGAAAAGAAGATGTCGCCAGCCAACGCGGCTGTCAAAATCAGACGGGCAGCTGAATGTGCGGTGCTAATACTTAAAAATATAAGCAAGTAGGAAGGGGCATCTTTCCGAAACTGAACCAATTTTTGCCGGACAAAAATGGCCATTACACCCAGCGCGATCATAACAATTCCGCTAAGCAAATCAACGATCCGCAATTCACCGAAGAAGAGATAAATTAACTCCGACTCTTCTCCATAAGCTTTTCCGGCTATTAAAAGGATACCGGAAATCACACCACCCACACAAGATGCAAACAGCGAAAAATAAATTAAAAATTTATACCATTTCATGGGATAACCGTTGAAAGCGGAGACGCTGCTGGGGCTCTGGTAGCCGCCGTTGGGACGGTAGCCGCCGACAGGCGGGGGCGTAGTGGGAGTGTAGTTGGGATAACTGCCGGGCTGGCTGGGGGGTGTTTGCTGGGTAGGGGGAGTCTGCTGGTAGGAGGAAGCCCCAGCCTGGGGCGGTGTTTCCTGCGCGGAATTCAACTGGTTTCCACAGCCTGGACAAAACAGACTGCCGTCTGCGATCTGACGACCGCAATACTTACAGAACATGATATGACCTCCTGCTCTCTCTCTTAGTCCTCCCGATGGGAGTATCCTTATTTTAAACACTTTGACGAATTTTGTAAATAGCTAGAAGAAGATTTGCAGAAAGACCGTGCCGGAAGAATGTGCGTTGCCACAGGCGAGCGGGTGCGGTATAATAAAAAATAACTCTGTACCAAGAGAGAACAACCTTCTGAATGAAGGGTGAAGAGAAGGCAGGAGAAGAGACACCATGGCCAACATTATTGAGATCACCGACTATTCCGATCCTCAGCTGGACTGCTACGCCCGGCTTACCGAGGCCCAGCTGCGCAACCGGCTGGAGCCGGAGAAGGGCATCTTCATCGCCGAGAGCCCCAAGGTGATCCTGCGGGCCCTGGACGCCGGGTATGAGCCCCTGTCTCTGCTGATGGAGCGCAAGAAGATCGACGGGCCCGCCAAAGAGGTGGTGGCCCGGTGCGGTGACCTGCCCCTCTACACCGCCGACCGGGAAGTGTTGGAGGGTCTCACCGGCTATGAGGTGACCCGGGGTGTGCTGTGCGCCATGCGGCGGCCGGTGCTGCCCACAGTGGAGGAGCTGTGCGCAGGTGCCCGGCGGGTGGCGGTGCTGGAGGGTATTGTGGATTCCACCAACGTGGGGGCCATCTTCCGTTCCGCTGCCGCCCTCCACATGGACGCGGTGCTGGTTACCCCTACCTGCTGCGACCCCCTGTACCGCCGGGCGGCCCGTGTGAGTATGGGCACCGTATTCCAGATCCCCTGGACCCGCATCGGGGACGACCCCTCCCAGTGGCCCAAGCCGGGGCTGAGCCGCCTGAATGCTCTGGGCTTTAAGACAGTGGCCATGGCCCTCAGCGATACTGCCATCAGCATTGAGGACCCACGCCTGCGGCAGGAGGACAAGCTGGCCATCGTGCTGGGTACCGAGGGGGACGGCCTGTCGGATCACACCATCGCCGCCTGCGACTACACCGTGTGCATCCCCATGTCCCACGGGGTGGACTCCCTCAACGTGGCGGCGGCCAGTGCCGTAGCGTTCTGGGAGCTGCGGGCCCGGTAAGAATCAAAAACGCCTGTGACGCTTGTCACAGGCGTTTTTTCAGGCCCTGAGGGTCCGGTAGGTGGACCGGATGAGTACGACTGCAATGAGAAAGGTCAGCAGGTCAGATACCGGCATGGAGTAGAGCACGCCGTCCAAGCCGAAAAAGCGGGGAAGCAGCAGGGCGAAGCCCACGCCGAATACCACCTCACGGATCATGGAGAGGGCAGTGGAGGCCAGGGCCTTGCCCAGGGACTGGAGGTAGATGAAGGTGCCCTTGTTGACGCAGGCCAGGATCATCATGCACAGGTAGATGCGGAAGGACTTAACGGCAAAATCGGTGTAATAGCTGCTCTCATTGGCGGCACCGAAGATGGCGATGAGCTGAGTGGGGAGGAGCTCCACAATGAGCAGGGCTACCGCGCCTACTGCCGCCTCGGCCAGCAGCAGGTGGGTAAAGAGGTTCCTGGCCCGGTCCTTCCGCCCGGCGCCGATGTTGTAGCCCACAATGGGGATGCACCCGGCGGCAAGCCCCACGGCGATGGAGATGACGATCTGGAAGAACTTCATGACGATACCAACCACTGCCATGGGGATCTGGGCGTACTGGGTCTGGCCGAAGATGGGGTCCAGGGCACCGTATTGCCGGATCATGTTGTTAATAGCAGCCATGGCTGCCACCAGAGAGATCTGGGACAGCAGGCTGCATACCCCCAGGGAGAGAAACTTTGCGATGACGTTCCACTGGAGGGCGAAGCAGCTTCGGTTCAGGGATACCGCCTTCATATGGCACAGATACCACACGGCCAGAGCGGCGGTGAGGATCTGGCCCAGTACGGTAGCCACGGCGGCTCCCATCATGCCCCACTGAAAGCCGAAGATGAACACCGGGTCCAGGATCAGGTTGACCACCGCTCCCGCCAGGGTGGAGGCCATGGCAAACCGGGGGCTGCCGTCGGAGCGGATGATGGGGTTCATGGCCTGACCGAACAGATAGAAGGGTACGCCCAGGGTGATGTAGAAGAAATACTCCCTGGAGTGGAGGAAGGTCTCCTCGTTGACCCGCCCGCCGAACATGGTGAGGATAGGGTCCTGGAAGAGAAGGTAGAGGGCGGTGAGGATCAGACCGGCGGCCAGGCTGAGCACCACGGCGTTGCCGACGCTGCTGCCCGCCCGCTTGTGCTCGCCGGCCCCCAGGCAGATGCTGACCAGAGCACAGCAGCCGTCGCCGATGAGCACGGCGATGGCCAGGGCTACCACCGTCAGGGGAAACACCACCGTGTTGGCGGCGTTACCGTAGGAGCCCAGATAGGACGCGTTGGCGATGAAGATCTGGTCCACGATGTTGTACAGGGCCGCTACCAGCAAGGATATGACGCAGGGCACGGCGTACCGGGCCATCAAAGACCCGATGGAGTCGGTGACCAGGAAGGAATTGGAGCGCTGTTCCTGTTCCATTTCAAATGACCTCCCAACAAAAGAAAGTGTGTGGCCAGTGCTGGATTTACGCCGTTGGCCACACGCTTTTCTTAATTCAGATAATCGCCCACCGGGCTTTGATTGTACTGCTTTATAATCTTCAGCAGGATGGAGCCGTCGGGCAGCGTATTCTCCTCCAAAATCTTATATTGGGTGCCGTTCCGCTCCAACTGCCTTTTGTAGTAGGCTACTTCCTGACGGACCGACTCTACCGCAAAGTTGTGTTCCACGCCTTCTTTCAGCTGAAAGTGCAGGGTCTGGCAAACACACGCCGCTTTGATCCGTTTCATATAAGTTCCGCCCATTCAGTGTATAAAAGAAACAACGTGCAGATATCAACCGGATTTACGCCGATGATAGCTACACGTTGTATTTTTATTATAACTTATGGGATGGGGACATTCAAAGGTGGTTTTCCACAAAAATAGCGCCCTGAATTTTGGACGGTCAATCATCAATCTGACCATAGTCTCCAGACGGCAGCCGGTGGCCCTCCAGGGTGAACTGGCCCATGCCCAGGGCGGTTGGGAGAGAGAAGGGCTTTACCGTGCCGTCGTCAAAGCGGACGGTGATCCGGTCCCCCTCCCGGGTGGTGAGCAGGCCGGGACCATAGCGGGCGTGGCGCACCCGGGCGCCGGGGATGTAGTCCTTGGCGGCGGCGGCCAGTTGGGCGGACAGCACCGCCGGGTCGGGACTTTTGCGGACAGGGGACTTCTTCTTCTGGAACTGCTGATCGGGGAAGAGGAAGGAGGAAAAGCTGGAGGCCAGCTCCGGCTTGCGGAAGCGCATGACCCACAGCTCCCGGCGGGCCCGGGTCATGCCCACATAGAAGAGCCGCCGCTCCTCCTCCCGCTGATTGATTTCCTCCTCGGTCTCGTCCTCCTTGGGTGTGGGAGGCAGCTTGGGCAGCAGACCGTCGGCCACGTCCATCAAAATCACCCGGTCGTACTCCAGCCCCTTGCTGGAGTGGATGGTAGACAGAATGAAGGGACAGTCCGGGTGGGCTGAGCCCCGGCGTACCACCTCCTCCAATTCATCCAGCCGCTGAAGCAGTCCGGCGGGGGTGGGCTCGTTGGCCCCCAGAGCCTCCAGAATGGGCAGCTTGCTGTTGTCTGCCCCCCGGTCTTCCAGGTAGGCCCCGTAACCCATGAAGTGGACGATGCGGTATACCGCCTTGTCTGCCCGCTCCTCCAGCAGGTTATTCATGTGAGTCTGAAGAGCTTTACACTGCTTGCGGCTCCAGGGAGAGAGGGTGGAGCAGCCCGCCAGATATTCCAGCAGGGTCTCCCCGGTGGGGGAACACTGGCTGACTGCCTCCTGGGCGGCGGCACGGCTGATGCCCGCCCCCAGCTTGTAATATAGGTCCAGGAACAGCTCTCCGTTCCAGGGGTTCTGGGCCAGTCGGATGATGTTGGTCACATCCCGCACCACCCGGTGGGTGAAAAAGCCGCTGTCCACCTGGCGGCAGCGATAGGGGGTACCGGAGCGCTCCAGCAGGTCCATGAGGGGGAGGGCGCTGTCGTTGTCCCGGTAGAGCACCGCCGTCTCCTGATCGCAGTTCTCCGCCACCTTGGCCAGATACTGATACTGCCGCTGCCGGTCGTACACCTCTACCTGCCGGATGGCCGGGCCGTCCCCTCCGGCGGCGTGCATGGTCTTGGGGCGGCGCTGGGTGTTGAGCCGGATGAATTTGTCCGCCGCCGCCACGATCTGGCGGGTGGAGCGGTAATTCTGCTCCAGCAGCAGCACCTGAGCACCTGGATAGGTGTTCTCAAAGGCGTGGAGAGCCTGGGGACAGGCGGCCCGGAAGCCATAGATGCTCTGGTCCTCGTCCCCCACCATGAAGAGCTGTACCTGATTCCCCGCCAGCAGGCGGATGATGGCGTGCTGGATTTGGGAGGTATCCTGTGCCTCATCCACACACAGGTAGGGGTAGCGGCGCTGCCACTCCTGAAGGATTTGAGGGTAGCGGCGCAGAATTTGATACGCATAGCCCAGCTGATCGTCGTAGTCCATGAGCCGCCGCTGCCGCAGAGCTTGGTTGTAGGCCTTATAGACAGCGGGAAATTCCACCCCCTCCACCTCAACGTCGTTCAGATCGATCTGGCCGGGAAGATGGTTTTTTACATAGGTGATGGCAGTTTGAATGGCCTTGATGGTGGCCTCCGGGGCGTATTCCTGGGTGAGATTACGGCAGATCTCCCCGATGAGGGCGGCCTGCCGCCCGGTGTCCTCCAGCAGATCGAAGGCCTTCTGGTCCACCAGCTGCTCGCACCGGCGGATGATGGAGGAACATACCCCGTTGATGGTGCGGAAGGACAGCCGTTCCGCCAGCTCGGGGCCAAAGAAGGAGGCAAAGCGCTGGCGCATATCCCGGGCGGCGGAGACGGTGTAAGTCATGGTGAGGATGGACCGAGGGTCCACACCCAGGCCCAGCACCAGATAGCCGATGCGGCTCACCAGTACGGTGGTTTTGCCGCTGCCGGGCACCGCCAGCAGCAGCACTGGGCCGTCCACAGCCTGAACGGCGGCCTCCTGCTGCTTATCCAGGCACAGACCGTAGGCTTTTTTGAATTGGGCAAAGGTCATACTTGTTTCTCCTGTGGCAGATGAAGGATTCCCACGAAAAATGGCCGCCATTGGCGGCCATTTTTTCAGAATGACAGGGGATAGGGGGCACTTAGGGCTGGGAGAGCCCGCCGTTGCCCAGAGCGTGCTCCTTGATCTTCTGGAAGGTCTCGTCGCTGAGGTCGTGCTCCACCTTGCAGTATGCAGTATAAAGGGTATTATAGAATAATGTCGCTTAAACATTATTCTAGTATTGCGCAGTGTGACATTATCAATTATCGATCAGTATGACAATTACGCTACCGCCTCCTCCGCCAAGTGCTGCGATCAGACCCACTATGGAAAGGATGGAAAATAGTTCAGAGTTACTTATGCTTAATATAGTAAAGAAAAAAGCAAGAGCCATTACAAGGATAAACCCAACGATAAGCATCAGAATAGGTAAAAAAATAGCAGTTGCAATAATTGATCCAATGCTATTATCATCGTTGATGATTGAAGCAAATAACAGTCCAAATACGGCACCTAAACCGGCGCCTAGGGTTACACAAAAGAATATATCGTCAGGCTTACTAATATAAGGAGATAGAAAAACAGTAGCCATGATGAGCCCAACTACTACACAGTATAAATAACCTAAAGCTAAAGGTGGGCATTTCACTAACATAATTATTGCCACAATAGCGGTAATGGCTAAAACAATAATCATTATTTGCATAAAACGCCTCCTTAACAACCATGATAAAATGATACTAACATCAGGAAATTGACGCACAAAATAGTTTATAAAAACGAGTTTGCTGCGAAATCTGCTCAATGATAATATTTAAAACCAATGCATATGACTTGTTAAATGCACTTCTCTTGTATGGAAAGTTAAAAATGAATGATGTGGCTTTCATACAATAGATAAATATTTAAAATGGCAAGATAACAGTGGTACAGTTACAGCTGGGAGACCCCGCCCTTGCCCAGGGCGTGCTCCTTGATCTTCTGGAAGGTCTCGTCGCTGAGATCGTGCTCCACCTTGCAGGCGTCGGCGGCGGCCACCTCGGGGCTGACACCCAGGAAGGTAAAAAACTGGGTGAGCAACTGGTGGCGCTCGTAGATCCGCCTGGCGATCTCCTCCCCGGCGGGGAGGAGGGAAATGAGCCCGTCCTTGTCCATCTCGATATAGCCGCTCTCCCGCAGCTTCTTCATAGCCACGCTGACGCTGGGCTTGGAGAAGTGAAGTTCATTGGCGATGTCGATGGAGCGAACCGTACCGTGCCGCTGGCGGAGACTGAGGATGGCTTCCAGGTAGTTTTCGGAGGATTCGTAGATATTCATGACAGATTCCTTCCCATCCATACTATTTCTATAAGATTAGCACAGAACGGGCCCTTTGGCAAGGTGGATCAGATCCCTGCGCCGCCGTTCCATCTCCAGTCCCGAATCTCGGGCATATCCTGGCCGTGGGCGGTAATGTACTGCCGGTGTTCCACCAGCTTGTCCTTCATCAGCTGGATGAGGAAGGCGCCACGGTTACCCAGCTGGGGCAGCCGCTTGACGGTGTCGATAACCAGGTCGAAGCGGTCGATGTTGTTCTGCACCCGCATATCAAAGGGGGTGGTGAGGCCGCCCTCTTCCTTATAGCCCCGGACGTGAAGGTTCTTGTTGTGCCGCCGGTAGGTCAGCTCATGGACCAGGGAGGCGTAGCCGTGGAAGGCAAAGATAATGGGCTTGTCGGTGGTGAAGAGCACGTCGTAGTCCTCGTCGGTGAGGCCGTGGGGGTGCTCGGTGTGGGGCTGCAGCTTCATCAGGTCCACCACGTTGACCACCCGCACCTTCAGCTCGGGCAGATAGCGCCGCAGGATGGTGACGGCAGCCAGGGTCTCCAGTGTGGGCGTCTCGCCGCAGCAGGCCAGCACTGCGTCAGGCTCGGCCCCCTGGTCGTTGGAGGCCCACTGCCAGATGCCAATGCCGTGGGTGCAGTGCTTGATGGCCTCATCCATGGTGAGCCACTGGGGCCGGGGGTGCTTGGAGGTCACCAGCACATTGATGTAGTTGCGGCTCTTGATACAGTGGTCGAAGCAGGACAGCAGGCAGTTGGCATCGGGGGGCAGGTAGAGCCGCACCACGTCCGCCTTCTTGTTGGCCACATGGTCCAGGAAACCGGGGTCCTGGTGGGTGAAGCCGTTCTGATCCTGCTGCCACACGTTGGAGGACAGCACATAGTTGAGGGAGGCGATGTCCTGCCGCCAGGGCAGGGGACCGGCCACCTTGAGCCACTTGGCATACTGGCTCACCATGGAGTCCACGATGCGGATAAAGGCCTCATAGCTGTTGAGGAAACCGTGACGGCCGGTGAGCAGATAGCCCTCCAGCCAGCCCTGGCACATATGCTCGGACAGCATCCCGTCCAGGATGCGCCCGCTGGGGGACAGTCCCTCATCGGAGGGCAGCCGGTCGGCATTCCACCGGCGGTCACTGGCCTCCAGGGCGGCCCACAGCTTGTTGCTCATGGTTTCGTCCGGGGAGAAGATACGGAAGTTTTTGGCCTTCTGGTTCAGCTTGAGCACGTCCTTGACGTACTTGCCCAGCTCGGCCATGTCCTCGGCCTCCGCCTCGCCGGGGGCAGGGACGGCCACCGCGTATTTGGAGAAATCGGGGGTGCGCAGGTCACGCAGCAGCAGACCGCCGTTGGCGTGGGGGTTGGAGCCCATTCGCCGTTCTCCCTGGGGAGCCATAGCCCGCAGAGCAGGGATGGGTGCCCCCGCTTCGTCAAAGAGTTCCTCCGGATGATAGGAGCGCAGCCACTCCTCCAGAAGCGGCAAGCGCTCCGGGTGGGCATCGTCCACCGCCAGAGGCAGCTGGTGGACCCGGCTGGTGCCCTCCAGGGCTACCCCATCCGCCTCTTTGGGACAGGTCCAGCCCTTGGGAGAACGAAACACCACCATGGGCCAACGGGGACGCTCGGTTTCCCCGAAGGAACGGGCGCTCTCCTGGATGCGCTGGATCTCACGCACTGCCCAATCCAGGGCGGCCGCCATCTTCTGGTGCATTTGGGCCGGGTCGTCCCCCTCCACGAAACGGGGGGTCCAGCCGCAGCCCTTGAAGAAGTCCTCCACCTCCTCGGCGGAGATACGGGCGAAGAGGGAGGGGGTGGCGTTCTTGTAGCCGTTGAGGTGCAGAATGGGGAGCACCGCCCCGTCTCCCACCGGGTCCAGGAACTTGTTGCCGTGCCAGGCGGCAGCCAGAGGGGCGGTCTCGGCCTCGCCGTCGCCCACCACGCAGGCGGCGATCAGGTCCGGGTTGTCCATGACGGCGCCAAAGGCGTGGGCCAGAGAGTAACCCAGCTCGCCGCCCTCGTTGATGGAGCCGGGGGTGTCTGGGGCACAGTGGCTGCCCACGCCGCCAGGGAAGGAGAACTGCTGGAAGAGCTTGCGCATTCCCTCCTCATCCTGGCTTACGTTGGGGTAGACTTCGCTGTAGGTGCCCTCCAGATAGGTCTGGGCCAGTACGGCGGAACCACCGTGGCCGGGGCCGCAGACGTAGATCATATTCAGGTCGTATTTGGTGATGACCCGGTTGAGGTGAGTATAGATAAAGTTCTGGCCTGGTACCGTGCCCCAGTGTCCCACCGGGGTGTGCTTCAGATGCTCCGGCTTCAGAGGAGTACGAAGCAGGGGATTGTCCCGCAGATAGAGCTGGCCGGCGGCCAGGTAATTGGAGGCCCGCCACCAGGCGTCCAGTTTCCGCAGAGCCTCAGGGCTGAGCGGACCTTTTTTGGACATACGGGCCGATGTTTTGACTGTAACTTTGGTGCGGGGTCCGGAGGATTTTGCCAAAGGGATGCACTCCTTCCACAAAAAACAGACTGACGCCGCCGGACAACAGAAGGGGCTGTTGCAGCAGACTGCAACAGCCCCCATGCCCGCGCGGCGGGGTTTTTATTTCTCGTCCAGGGGCAGGGGCGCGGGGGGCGCAAATTGATCCGCGCAGTCCTGAGCCAGCTTGCGCAGGTGCTCGTCCTGACTGCTGAAGTTGGAGGACAGCTGCTCCAGCATCTGGTGCAGCTTGTCCAGCTCCTGACCGGTGCGGGAGATGGCCCCGTCCATATCCGAGCGCAGCAGGTCATAGCCTGCCTGCACCTTATGGAGCCACTGAGTGACCTCGGTGTGGGCCCGACGGACCTTTTCCTCCGCCTCCTGTTGCACCTCCTGAGCCCGGCAGTGGGCCTCGAGTTCGATGCCGGCGGTGCGGTCCTTTACCTGCTGGTAGGCGGCGGCGTCGCGCTCGGCCTGAGCCAGGCGGGCATTGGCGTCAGTCAGCTGGGCGGCGGTCTGCTCGGCCTCTCCACGGACCTGAGTCAGCTGGGCCCGCAGCGCGTCCGCTTCTTTGCGTGCCTCATCCAGCTGGGCAGTCAGGGCCTCCTTTTCTTTGGCCAGCGTCTCAGCCTGCTCTTTGGCCTGCCCGGCCTGCGCCGCCAGCTCCTCCTTTTCGGCCGCCAGCTCATCCCGCTCCCGCTGAAGCTGGGCCAGCTTTTCCAAGTGGGTCTGGTTGGAGGATTCAATATAACTCAGCACATCCTGCTTCTGGAAACCGCCGAAGGTGGCGGTACGAAACTGAAGCTCTGTGGCGCTCATAGGGGACACCTCATTTCCACAAATTCATGCCTATTTTAACACAGTTTTCTCCATAACACAATCCGCTCTTTTCGTTGACTCGACAGGGGTAGAATGATATAATAGGATGATTATGACAACAATGACCGGGAGGATGACTATGTGGGTCTCTGACGGATGGAAAGATTATGAGCTGCTGGACTGCGGCGGGGGAGAGCGTTTGGAGCGCTGGGGCAAGTTTACTCTGGTGCGCCCGGATCCCCAGGCTATTTGGCGCCCCGAAGGGCGGCATCCCGGCTGGAACCGGTACGACGCCCGGTACCAGCGGTCCTCCACCGGCGGCGGGCGCTGGGTGAAAAAGGCCCTGCCCGAGCGGTGGACGCTGGGCTATGAGGAGCTTACCTTTAATATTAAGCCCATGAACTTCAAGCACACCGGCCTGTTCCCCGAGCAGGCTGCCAACTGGGACTTTGCCATGGAGCGTATCCGCTCCGCCGGCCGGCCGGTGAATGTGCTCAACCTGTTTGCCTACACCGGCGGGGCCACCGTGGCCTGTGCCGCGGCGGGCGCCAGTGTGTGCCACGTGGACGCTGCCAAGGGTATGGTGAGCTGGGCCCGGGAGAACGCTGCCTCTTCCGGCCTCACCGAAGCCCCCATCCGCTGGATCGTGGATGACTGCGGCAAATTTGTGGAGCGGGAGATCCGCCGGGGACGGAAGTACGATGCCGTCATTATGGACCCGCCCTCCTATGGACGGGGTCCCTCCGGCGAGATCTGGAAGCTGGAGGAGAACCTGTTCCCCTTTGTGGAGCTGGTGACCGGGGTGCTGTCGGACAACCCCCTGTTCTTCCTCATTAACTCTTATACCACCGGCCTTGCCCCCTCGGTACTCACCTACCTGCTGGAGACACTGGTGGCCCGGAAGCACGGCGGCCATACTGAGAGCCAGGAGCTGGGTCTGCCGGTAACCGCTACCGGCCTGGCGCTGCCCTGCGGCGCTACCGGACGATGGATCTGCGACTAAGAAGGAGACGCTATGGGACAAGCCATTCTTGAAACAAAGGACCTGCGCTTCCGCTACGACGAGGAGGAGGGACCCTCCCCGGTGGTGCTGGACGGGGTGGACCTCCAGATTGAGGAGGGCACCTTCGTGGCGGTGCTGGGCCACAACGGCTCGGGGAAATCCACCCTGGCCAAGCATATGAACGCCATTTTGCTGCCCACCGGCGGCAAGGTTTATGTGGACGGTATGGATACCGCCGACGAGGAAAAACTGATGGATATCCGGCGTACCGTGGGCATGGTGTTCCAGAACCCGGACAACCAGATCGTTGCCAACGTGGTGGAGGAGGACGTGGCCTTCGCTCCGGAGAATCTTGGAGTACCCCCGGAGGAGATCCGCCGCCGGGTGGACGACGCCCTGAAGGCGGTGGGGATGTATGAGTACCGGGAGCACGCCCCCCATCTGCTCTCCGGCGGTCAGAAGCAGCGGGTGGCCATCGCCGGCGTCATCGCCATGCAGCCCCGGTGCATCGTGCTGGACGAGCCCACCGCCATGCTGGACCCCATTGGCCGTTCCGAGGTGCTGAAAACCATCAAGGAACTCAACCGCACTTCCGGGGTGACGGTGGTACTCATCACCCACCACATGGACGAGGCCGCCCAGGCCGACCGTCTGGTGGTTATGTCCAAGGGCAAGGTCATTGCCGACGGTGCCCCCCGTGAGGTATTCAAGCAGGTGGAGGCACTGAAGGAAGTGGGCCTCACCGTCCCCGAGACCACCGAGCTTCTGTGGGAGCTGCGAAAGGCAGGGGTGGACGTCTCCCTGGATGCCCTCAGCGACGAGGAGTGCGCCCAGGAATTGTATCAGCTGCTGAACCAGGGCGTTACCTTGTAGGGTGTATCTGAAAAGTCCTGGCACCCGCCCTTTCAGCCCAAATTTCGCCATGCTTCCGAATTTTTATTTGAAATCCGCCCAGGATTCCTGCATAAAAGTTCGTTGCCTGACAAAATTTTTGCTTGAAATTTCGGGCACCCCGACTTATCAGATGCACCCTAAGAGGAATGCACCATTGTGATAAAGGACTGAAGCAAATTGGAACCGATTATTCAGACGGAGCGCCTGAGTCATATCTATTCCGCCGGCACCCCCTTTGAGCACGGGGCCCTGGTGGATGTGGACTTCACCGCCTACCGCGGGGAGTACCTGGGCATCATTGGCCACACCGGCTCGGGCAAATCTACCCTGATCCAGCACCTCAACGGCCTGTTGAAGCCCACCTCGGGCAGAGTGCTCTTTGAGGGCAAGGACATCTGGGAGAGCAAGGAGCGTACCCGCCAGACCCGCTTCCAGGTGGGCCTGGTGTTCCAGTACCCCGAGTATCAGCTCTTTGAGGAAACCGTTTATAAGGATATCGCCTTCGGCCCCGGCAACATGGGGCTGGAGCCAGACGAGATCGACCGCCGGGTGCGGCAGGCCGCCCAGTTCGTGGGCCTGAAGGAGGAGACTCTGGAGAAGTCTCCCTTTGAGCTCTCCGGCGGCCAGAAGCGCCGGGTTGCTATTGCTGGCGTCATTGCCATGGAGCCCTCGGTGCTTATTCTGGACGAGCCCACCGCCGGTCTGGACCCGGTGGGCGTGGAGTCCATTCTGGGCAACATCCACGACTACCATGTGGCCAAGAATGCCACCATCATCATCGTCTCCCATTCTATGGAGGAGATGGCCCGGACGGTGGACCGCATCGTGGTGGTCAACGACGGCAAGATTCCCTTCTCCGGCGCTCCCCGGGAGGTATTCGCCCACGGGGACGAACTGGAGCGTATGGGACTGGGTGTGCCCGCCATGACCCGGGTGTTCCACCGGCTGCGTGCCATGGGGGTGGACATCGACCCCTCGGTGTACACCATCCAGCAGGCCAGAGACGCGATTCTGGCCAAACTGGGAAAGGCGGTGGTGTAAATGGCGCTGAAAGACATTACCCTGGGCCAGTATTTCCCGGGCAAGACCATCATCCACCGGCTGGATCCCCGCACCAAGCTGATTGGCACCATTGCCTATATCGTAGCCCTGTTTCTGGCCGCCAATGTGGTGACCTACGCCATTTTGCTGGTGCTGCTGGCCGCCCTTATCGCCATTTCCAAGGTGGGGCTCAAGAGCATTCTTCGGGGCATGAAGCCCATCTTCATCATCATCCTCATCACCGCCATTCTGAACCTGTTCTTTACTCCCGGTGAGGGGGAACCGCTGGTGTCCTGGTGGGTGTTTACCATCTATGCGGAGGGCATCCGGGCGGCGGTGTTCATGATCCTGCGGATTATGATGCTCATCACCTGCACCTTCCTGCTGACCTACACCACCTCACCCATCATGCTCACCGACGGCCTGGAGAAACTGCTCAGCCCCCTGAAGGTGATCCGGGTCCCCATCCATGAGCTGGCCATGATGATGTCCATTGCCCTGCGGTTCATCCCCACCCTCATTGAGGAGACCGACAAGATCATGTCCGCTCAGAAGGCCAGAGGCGCCGATTTCGACAGCGGCAACCTGATCCGCAAGGCCCGCGCCCTGGTGCCCCTGCTGGTGCCCCTGTTTATTTCCGCTTTCCGCCGGGCCGACGAGCTGGCGGTAGCCATGGAGTGCCGGTGCTACCACGGCGGCAGCGGACGCACCCGCCTGCGCCAGCTGAAGATGAAGGGTGTGGACATTCTCTCCCTGCTGCTGTCGGTGGCTCTGTGCGTGGGTATCGGTGTGCTGGCCCACTACGGTTGGTAAGGGACCACAATTTTTACCAAAATTTAAGGTTTACTGAAGGACTTATGAGAAATATTGCGTTAAGATTGATGTATGTGGGCACGGCCTACCACGGCTGGCAGGTCCAGAAGAACGCCGTTACCGTGGCTGAAACTCTGGAAAAGGCCCTGGCCACGGTGGTAGGCCATCCGGTGAAGTGTACCGGCGCAGGCCGTACCGACGCCGGGGTCCACGCCGAGACCTATGTGGCCAACTTCCGCACCACCTCCCGCATCCCCTGCGACCGGCTGCCCCTGGCGGTGAATACCCGGCTGCCCGATGACATCGTAGTGGTGAAGGCCACCGAGGTGCCGGAGGAATTCAACGCCATCGGCTCCTGTCTGAAAAAGGAGTACACCTACCGCATCTACAACTCCCACATCCGCAACGCCTTCTATGTAGACCGGGCCTGGTTTTATCCCAAGCACCTGGACGAGGGGATTATGCAGCGGGCGGCCTCCCACTTTGTGGGTACCCATGACTTTGCCGCTGTCCGCAGCGTAGGTACCGAGACCCGCACCACCGTGCGGACGGTCCACTACTTCAATATCACCCGCAGCGGTCTGATGATCGAATGCAAGGTGTGTGCCGACGGTTTCCTGTACAACATGGTGCGGGCCATGGTGGGCACCTGCGTCTATGCCGCCGAGGGCAAGTTCTCTCCCGATGACGTGCCCGCTATCCTGGAGGGCAGGAACCGCACCGCCGCAGGCCCCACGGTGCCCGCCGGCGGCCTGTACATGACAAAGCTATGGTACCATGAGGATGTGTTGTAATGCCTCGCCACATAATTTCCAAGAAGGCGCATAGACTGAACGAGGACAAGGACGCCAATCCCTCCCGCAAGAAGGAGAAGCGGCCCAATCCAGTGCTGCGGCTGCTGGCCTTTCTGCTGACCGTGGTCATGGTACTGGGCGCCATCTTCCTCATCGTCAACTATGATAAATTGAATTTTGACTCCATCAAGCGGTGGTTTGCCTACCGGGATCTGGAGCGGGGAGACAGCGGACAGGCTGAATCTTTCCCATTTGACGGGGACAGCAGCAGCACCTTTGCCAGCCTGGACGGCGATCTGCTGGTGTGTTCCACCACCGGTGTGCGGCTCTATTCAGCCAGCGGTCAGGTGTATGTGGACCGCACGGTCACCATGGAGAACCCGGTTGCGGTAGCCGCCGGGTCCACCGCTCTGGCCTACGATGCCGGCGGCCAGACTCTGTTGGCCTGCCGGAACCGGGAGGAGGCCTTTACCCTGGAGCTGGCGGAGGACGAAGAGGTGCTCTCCGCCGATGTAAACGGGAAGGGCTGGATGGTGACGGTGACCCAGGAGAGCGGTTATAAGGGCGTGGTCACGGTGTACGACAGCCAGTTCCAGCCCCAGATGCAGGTGAGCCTGTCCAGCCGCTTTATCATGGATGCCGCCCTGTCGCCGGACAACAGTACGGTGGCGGTGCTCACCATGGGCCTCACCGACGGCACCTTCACCAGTCAGGTGGAGCTCTATCCCACCGCCGGCGCCGCTTCCGATGCCTCTCCCCAGACCACCTGCACGGTGGGCGGCCAGGTGATCCTGGACATGACCTGGGACGACAGCGGAATCTGGGCCCTGGGTGAGGATGAGATCTATCATCTGGACGATTCCGCCGCCCTGACGGGCAGCTATTCCTATTCCGACCGCTATCTGAAGGGCTTTTCCCTGGCAGGAGACGGTACCGCCGTTCTGCTGCTGGGCAAGTACCGGGCAGGCAGCACCGCTGAGCTGGTGGTGGTGGACACCCAGGGCGAGGCCCGGGCCACCATGGCTCTGGACGAGCAGGTGCTGTCCATCTCGGCGGCCGGGCGGTATATCAGTCTGCTGACCGCCGATCAGCTGAACATCTATGACCAGGATCTGTCGGTCTATCATTCCCTGGAAGAGACCCAGAGCGCACGCAAGGTGCTCCAGCGCTCCGACGGCAGTGTGCTGCTCATCGGCAACGACACCGCACGGGTCTATTTGCCCCAGTAATCACGGAGGAACCCTATGGCAATCGTATTTGAACTGATCGTTGTGGCCATCCTGGCGGCCTTTGTGCTGCTGGGTATCAAGCGGGGACTGGTTTTGTCCCTGTGCGGCCTGGTGGGCGTGCTCATCGCCTTTGGCGGCGCCGGCGTGCTGGCCCGTACCCTGTCTCCCATGGTGGCAGACGCCCTGGAGCCCAAGTTTGCTGCCGCCATTGAGGAGCAGCTGGACCAGCAGATCCAGGCCAGCCTGGAGGAGAACGGCCAGACAGGGGAGGAGGCTCCCACACCGGATACCCTGCCTCTTCAGGACGTGCTCAACGCCCTGCGGGACATGGGTTTCTATGAGCCCCTGATCAACAGCGTCAACCAGGCGGTAGAGAACGGTATGACCGAGGTAGCCGCCAGTGCCGCAGCCAAGGTGGCGGCGGCCATCGCCCAGTCAGTGGCCTATCTCATCCTGTTCCTGGTAGGTTTTGTGGTTATTCTCATTCTGTGGAAGCTTGTAAGCCGGGCTTTGGATTTGGTGGCCCGCCTGCCGGTGCTCCACTTCCTCAATAAGACTCTGGGCGGCGTGTTTGGCCTGCTTCAGGGCTGCCTGATCCTGTTTATCGCCGCCTGGGCCATCCAGTTTATGGGTAATCTGATCCCGGCGGAGACGGTGGAGCACACGGTACTGCTGAAATTCTTCATGACTACCAATCCTATGAGCCTGCTTTCCGGCGTGTAACCGGCAGCGATCTGAGAAAAAGAGAGAAATTCAGGTGAATCGACATGACAGTCCCCAATATTCTGTCCCTGTTCCGGCTGTTTCTGGTGCCGGTGTTTGCGGTGGCGTTTTTCCAGCCCATGCCGGACGCCCATACCTGGGCGGCCCTCATCTATCTGGTGGCCTTCCTCACCGATATTGCCGACGGCTGGATCGCACGCCACTTCAATCAGGTCAGCAAGCTGGGCCGCATTCTGGATCCTGCGGCTGACAAGTGGATGACCTTTACGGTTATTATTTGTATTACAGTGGATGGCATTATCCCCCTGTGGGCAGTGATCGTGTTCTTCTGCAAGGAGCTGTGCATGGCCATCGGCGGTTATCTCATGTACCGCCGCCTGGGGGATGTGATCCCCTCCAACTGGCTGGGCAAGCTGTCTACCGGCGTGTTCTTTGTGGTGTGTGTGGCCCTGATGCTGTTCCCCGCCATCCCCAGAGTGGGGCGCACCGCCATGATCGGCGGAGCTCTGGCACTGACGCTGCTGGCGCTGGCAGGGTATATTTATCAATATTGCCGCATGATGCGGGAAAGAAAGCCGGCATGATTCATACCCAGTTCATAATTTCGGATTAGAATCATCTCTCCGGGGAGAGGGTCCGTACGGGGCCGTCCCCGTCAAAGGAGCTGAACATATATGCAACCCACACTTTGTTCCAGATGTCATAAGAATGTAGCCGTCATCTTCATTCAGAAGATGGAGGGCGGCACCACCAAGAGTGAGGGGCTGTGCCTCAAGTGCGCCAAGGAAATGGGCATCAAGCCCGTGGAAGATATGATGCAGAAGATGGGCATCACCGACGAGGACCTGGAGGGACTGACCAACGAGATGATGTCCGCCTTCGGGGGAGCCGAGGGCATGGAAGGCCTGGTGCCCAGCGACGACGGCGACCAGGACGAGGAGGACGAGGGCAAGACCGCCACATTCCCCTTCCTGAATAAGCTGTTCGGCGGCGGGGCCCAGACTCCCCAGAATCAACCCCCTGAGCGGGACAACAGCCGGGACCAGCGCACCGACAAGGATAAGAAGGGCGATAAGCCCCCCAAGCGGAAGTTTTTGGAGAACTACTGTATCTCTCTGACCCAGAAGGCCGCTGAGGGCAAGTTGGACAAGATCATCGGCCGGGACGAGGAGATCCAGCGCACCATTCAGATCCTCAACCGCCGGCAGAAGAACAATCCCTGCCTCATCGGTGAGCCCGGCGTGGGCAAGACTGCCATTGCCGAGGGCCTGGCCCAGAAAATCTGGGCGAGGGACGTACCCTATAAGCTGCTGGACAAGGAGGTCTACCTGCTGGACCTCACCGCCCTGGTGGCAGGTACCCAGTTCCGGGGCCAGTTTGAGAGCCGCATGAAGGGCCTCATTGAGGAGATCAAGAAGCTGGGCAACATCATTCTGGTGATTGACGAGGTCCACAACATTGTGGGCGCCGGCGACGCCGAGGGGTCTATGAACGCCGCCAATATCCTCAAGCCCGCCCTCAGCCGGGGGGAGATCCAGGTCATCGGCGCCACCACCCTCACCGAGTACCGCAAGTACATCGAGAAGGACTCCGCACTGGAGCGGCGGTTCCAGCCGGTGATGGTGGAGGAGCCCTCCATTGAGGACAGCATTAAGATCATCAAGGGCATCGCCCCCTACTATGAAAAGTACCACTTTGTCTCCATCTCTCCCGAGATGTGCCGCCTGGCGGTGACCATGAGCGAGCGGTATATCACCGACCGGTTCCTGCCTGACAAGGCCATCGACCTCATCGACGAGGCCTGCTCCGACGTGAACCTCCACAACAAGGCTCTGGCCCGTGAGGTGGAGGTGAAGAAGGAACTGGAGCAGCTGGGTCAGGAGCGGGAGAACCTGATGGTGGAGGCCAACGACCGGGACTACAAGCGCCAGACCGCCCTCAAGAACAACGAGAGCCGTCAGGGCGAGATCCGCCGGGAGCTGAACAAGCTTACCGCCGAGCACGACTCCCTCATGGGCAACCCCGCCACCACCGAGGCCCTGGGGGCCAACGAACGCCGTCAGGCCAATTTCCGCAAGGAACTGGACAACCTGGCCGCCGAGCGGGAGAAGCTGATGGCAGACCAGGGCAGCAGCAAGGACTACGAGCGGCTGGCCTCGATCAAGAGCCGGGAGATCCAGCTCCAGGACGAGCTGAGCAAGCTGGATGCCCAGAGCGCCCCGCCCCTGACGGTGGAGCACCTGGCCCGGGTCATTGAGCTGTGGACCAAGATCCCTGCCAGCCAGATCCAGGAGGCCGAGTACGAGCGCCTGGCCAAGCTGGAGGACCGGCTGAAAGAGCACCTCATCGGCCAGGACGAGGCGGTCCACGCTGTGGCCGCCGCCGTTCGCCGGGGTCGGGTGGGCATCGCCTCCAAGCGCAAGCCGGTGTCCTTCATCTTTGTGGGCTCTACCGGCGTGGGCAAGACCGAGCTGGTCAAGCGGCTGGCCATGGATATGTTCCACTCTCCCGAGTCCCTCATCCGGTTGGATATGTCGGAGTTTATGGAGAAATTCGCTGTTTCCCGCATCATCGGCTCCCCTCCGGGCTATGTGGGCTATGACGAAGCCGGCCAGCTCACCGAGAAGGTGCGCCGCAAGCCCTATTGCGTCATTCTCTTTGACGAGATCGAGAAAGCCCACCCCGATGTGCTTAATATTCTGCTGCAGATCCTGGACGACGGACACATTACCGACGCCCAGGGCCGCAACGTGAACTTCGAGAACACCGTTATTGTCATGACCTCCAATGCGGGCAGCGACGCCCGCACCTCCGCCGGCAGCGTGGGCTTCGGCCGCACCGCCGACGAGCAGGGGAGGGAGCGGGCCATGAAGGCTCTGGAGTCCTTCCTGCGGCCTGAGTTCATCAACCGTGTGGACGAGATTGTCTACTTCAACAAGCTCACCGAGGACAACTTCAAGGCCATTGCCGCCATCATGCTGGGCGAGCTGCGTGATACCTTGAAGGAAAAGGGCATCGCCTTCACCTGGGACGACGCTCTGCTGGACCACCTGGTCCGCAAGTCCTACTCCCAGACCTACGGCGCCCGCAACCTGCGCCGCCAGATCCAGAAGGACCTGGAGGACGACATCGCCACCAAGCTCATCGACAGCTATCTCCATCCCATCTCCGCCATCCACGCCACGTCGGACGGGGAGAAGGCGGTTATCACAGCGGAATAAGCGTAAAAAACCAGGGTGTGCCCTACGGCACACCCTGGTTTTCTGTTTGTGGGGTTATTACACTTTTCCCAGATCCACCGTCTTATGGTAGGCGGCCTCCACCGCCTCAATGGCGGCAGAGCGGAAGGCCCGGGCCTCCAGGGCGGCCACACCGGCGATGGTAGAGCCGCCGGGGGAGCACACCTCATCCTTCAGCTGGCCGGGGTGCTTGCCGCTCTCCAGCACCATAGCGGCGGAGCCCAGCACCATCTGGGCGGCGTATACCATGGCCTGCTGCCGGGGCAGACCAACCTTCACCGCGCCGTCGGCCAGAGCCTCAATGAAGGGATAGACGAAGGCGGGGCCGCAGCCCGCCACGGCGGAAAAGGCGTCGATCTGGCCCTCGGTCAGCCGTTCCACCCGGCCCGCCTTGGCCAGAATGGCCTCCACGGCCTGATAGTGTTCCTCCTTAGCATTCAGCTCGCCGGTGAGGGCCAGCATCCCCATACCGATGGAGGCGGGGGTGTTGGGCATGATCCGCAGGATGGTGGGGGAGCAGTCTCCCAGCCAGTCCCGCAGGGTGGTGATCTGAATACCGGCGGCAATGGTCACCAGTACGGTGTCCGGCCTCTCCCGCAGGGCGGGGATCAGGGCTTTCACAACCCCCTCCATCACCTGGGGCTTGACGCACAGAAAGACATACTCGGCCTGCCGAAGGGCGTCCCCGTTGTCCTGAACCGCGGTGCAGCCCAGCTTTCCGGCCAGTTCCTCTGCCTTGGCGTAGGCGTGGTCGGTAATGACCACCTGGTCCGGGCCAATGGCCTGGCAGGCCGCCTGAATGAGGGCGCCGCCCATGTTGCCTGCGCCGATAAATGCCGCTTTTTTCATAAAAGATCCCAGCTTTCTTTGATAATTTGCGATAAGCGCCAGCTTGTCCTGCCGGCGCAGCTGCTTGATGGCGTATTCCCGCCGGAGAGCCACCCCCTTGTCAGGACAGGCCTCCCGGTAGACCACCTCCACCGGCAGGCGGGAGCGGGTGTATTTGGCCCCTCTGCCGGAGTTGTGGACCGCCACCCGCTTGTTTACGTCGGCGGCGGTGCCGGTGTACAGGCTGCCGTCGGCACACCGGAGGATGTAGACCCAGTATTCCATGGCCATCACCAGTTGGGCCGGAGGACGGGGGAGAGCTCCAGGTCCGAAAAGACGGAGCGTACCGCAGACTCGTAGTCCAGCGGGTCCCGGGCCTTCTTGATGGCCTTGGACAGCTTGTCCCCTTCCAGAAACAGGCGGATCAGGTAGAACCAGACCTCCTTCATCCGCAGCATGGCGTTGCGGCGGCTGCCGAAGGCTTCCGCATAGCTCTCATACACCTGGTCCACAAACCCGGCCAGTTCCATCTTGCTGGCGGCGGAACCGCCCTTGAGGCGGCGGGCCAGGGCAGGGTCTCCGGCCAGCCCCCGGCCCAGCATGAGCCGCTCTGCCGCCGGGAAGGCGGCCTGGAGCCTGGCGGCATCGTCGGGGGTGTAGATGTCCCCGTTGTAGCATACCGGGAAGGGGGAGTTCTCCAGCGCCGCCCCGAAGCAATCCCATCTGGGGGTATTTTTATACATATCCGTCCGTACCCGAGGGTGGACGATCAGCTCCGCCAGAGGATATTTTCGGTAGATGGCCAGCAGAGCGGCAAATTCCTCCGGATCCTTCAGGCCGATCCGGGTCTTGATGGAGAGGGCACAGGGGGCCTTTGAAAAAATCTCCTCCAGAAAGGCATCCAGTTCCGCCGGATGGGCCAGAAAGCCGGAGCCCTTGCCCTTGGCCACCACCGTGCCTGAGGGACAGCCCAAGTTCAGGTTGACCTCCCGGTAGCCCATGGCGGCCAGTTCTCCCGCCGCCCAGAGAAAGTCCTCTGCGTTTCGGGTGAGCAGCTGAGGCACAGTGGGAAGGCCGCCGTTGTGCTCCGGCAGGATCTCCCGCAATTCCCGTTTGGTGAAGCGGTGGTCCTGAGTGGGAGTCAGAAAGGGAGTGAAGTACCGGTCCACCCCGCCGAACCAGCGGGCCAGGGCCTGCCGGTAGTAAACTGTGGTCAGCCCCTCCATGGGGGCGAGGGATACCATCAAACAACTCGCTCCTTTTGTCATGCTAAAGAAAATTGTAGCAGGACGGGCCGCCGCCGTCAAGCGGAGGGAAACGCAAAAAAGGGGTTGACAGGGGAGGGGAAGTATGGTATTTTTATGACATGGTTAGCTATAGCTAACCAAAAATAAAACGATTTGGTTAGCGTATACTAACCTCGAAAGGAGCACCAATGATGTCCCTGCAAGCCGCCCTTGTTGAGCATAGCTCTCCCACCCTGGCGGGGCTGAAGCCCGCCAGCCTGTTTCGGTACCAGCCGGAGGAGGGGGGAGACTTTGCCGGGGAATTTCTTGCCTGCCGCCGGGAGCTGGAGGAGCGGGGACTGGTGCTCACCCTGCTGAAGGGCTGCCGGAGGACAGGGGCCTATCTGGTCTATCTCTACCGGAAGGAGGCCCTGACGGGGCTGCTGGATCAACCGGATCACCGGGACTTTCTCCGGGAGATGGGGTATGAACCCTGGACGGAGAGCCGGGGCTGCCTGCGTCAGCTGGCCGCCCGTTTGTGCCTGGAGGGGGAGTTCCCCCATGAAATCGGGGTGTTCCTGGGCTATCCGCTCTCCGACGTGAAGGGCTTCATCCGCCACAAGGGGAAGAACTTTACCCTCTGCGGCTGCTGGAAGTGCTACGGCGATCCTAGGGAGGCCCAACGGCAGTTCCGCCGGTTCAAGGAGTGTACCAATGTCTACCGCCGCCGGTTTGCGGCGGGGGCCACCCTGAGACAGCTGACCGTGGCGGCATAAGTAAGATGATTCAGAAAGGATGGTTCAGATGAGCAAGATTGCAGTGGTTTATTGGAGCGGCACCGGCAACACCGAGGCCATGGCCAAGCTGGTGGAGGAGGGCATCGTGGCTGCCGGCGGTCAGGCCGACCTGCTGCCGCCCGCCCTCTTTACTCCCGATCTGGTGAGCGGCTACGATGCCATCGCCTTCGGCTGTCCCTCTATGGGGGCCGAGCAGCTGGAGGAAGGGGAGTTCCAGCCCATGTTTGACGCTGTCAAGGGCAGCCTGGGGGGCAAGACCATCGGCCTCTTCGGCTCCTACGGCTGGGGAGACGGCGAATGGATGCGTACCTGGGCAGAGGAGTGCGAGGGTCTGGGCTGCAAGCTGGCCGACCAGCCGGTGATTGCCCACGAGGCCCCTGACGCCGATGCCGCCGACGCCTGCCGGGACCTGGGCAAGGCTCTGGTTAGTTAAGAAAAAACGGGCGTGCCGCCTTGTACGGTACGCCCGTTTGCTGTCTTATGCCATTTCTCCCGCCAGGGAACGCTCCATGTAGTCCCGGATGATCTCGGGATCGTCGGTCTGGCCCAGCACCCACATGAGCTTGGTGACCGCCGCCTCGGTGGTCATGTCCCGGCCCTGGATGACCCCCTGGGCCAGTACCTTCTGGCCCACCTCGTAGACTGAGAAGTCGCTGGGCTCGTACAGGCACTGGCTGCATACCACCACCGTCATGCCCGCCTGGGCTGCGGTCTGGAGCTTGGAGATCAGGTCCCGGCGGACGAAGTGGAGCCCGCCGGCGCCGAAGGCCTCGATGACGATGCCCCGGTAGTGCATCTGGAGGAGCATATCGAAGATCTCCGGGTCCAGGCCGGGGGTGAGCTTGATGAGAAACACCTTGTCGCACAGCCTGTCCCGCAGGGTACAGGCCCCCGCGGTGGTGGGGATGGCCTCCCGGTGGATCTGAAGGCCTTTGCCATCCACCGAGGCGGCCAGGGGCCAGTTGACGCTCTCAAAGGCGTCAAAGTCGGTGGTGCGGGTCTTGACCGCCCGGCAGCCCAAAATCACCTTCCGGTCGAAGGCCAGGAATACACCAGCCACACCGGAGGCTGCCATAGCCAGAGCGGTCCGCAGGTTCTCCATGCCGTCGCTGAGAGGGTGGGTCATGGGCAGCTGAGCCCCGGTGAGTACCACCGGGATGGAGATGCCCCGGAGCATGAAGGACAGGATGGAGGCGGTGTAGGCCATAGTGTCGGTGCCGTGGGTGATGACGATACCGTCATAGGCGCCCCGCTGCTCAAAGACGTGGCGGGCGATGGTCTGCCACTCCTCGGGTTGGATGTTGGAGGAGTCCAGATGGAGGATGTCCCGGATGGTGATGTCGTAGGAGTCGGTAACGCCCCGGGGGAGTAGTTCTGCCAGATCCTCTCCGTCCAGACCGGGGGCCAGGCCGTCGTCGGTGGGCAGGGAGGCGATGGTGCCGCCGGTGGTAAGCAGGAGAATGCGGCTCTTCACTTAAAACACCTCCGCCATGGCGTCCGCCCGACCCATGGCCTCGGCCAGAATGGCCTTTTTGTCGTTGCGGATGTCGTCCAGTCCCTCGGCGGCCAGACACTGGAAGGAGGGGATGCCGTACATGGCGCACAGAGCCTCCAGCTGCCGGGCGCCCATCTCCATCCATGTCGTTTCAGGCAGAGAGAAGTTGCCACCCCGGGTGGTGATGAGCAGCAGCTTGTCCGCCTTGCACAGGCCCACGTTGTTGCCCTGCTCATCGTAGCCGAAGGTGATGTTCGTCACCGAGATCCGCTCCAGATAGATCTTCAGGATGGCGGGGAAGGAGAGATCCCAGAAGGGAGCGGCCACCACGATCCGGTCGGCGGCGGCAAACTGCCGGGCCAGGTCGAACATGGGGTCGTCCAGTTTGCCGGCGTTCCACAGTTCGTCCCGCTGGGCCAGCACCTCGGGATACTGAGGCACCGGCCGGTCTTTGCATAGATCCACCTGGGTGATGACACCGTCGGAGTGGTTCCTCTGCCAGTTTTCCAGGAACCGGCGGGCAAGCTTCAACGTGCGGGACCGCTCACCCCGTACACAGGCGTTGATAAAAAGAAGTTGTTCCATGGTGTTCACGCTCCTGCGTCTGTTTTCCTGTCTATGCTATCACAGATTCCAGAAGGGCGCAAGCGGACCGGTCCAATTCCCCCAGCAAGGAGGATACTGTATTGTTATCCGTAAGGTTCAGTTTTTCCGCCTCGATGTGGACCACCCGGTCCCCCTGCCGGAAGATCAGGCCGTTGCCTTCGTCCCAGTGGTAGGTCCAGGCCTGGTCGTAGCCCAGTTCCGCCTGGGTCAGCGCTGCAGGGTCGTGCAGGTGGAAATAGCGGTCCAGGCGGCCCTGGTCGCCCTCGATGGCCCGCAGATCGTCACAGATGATACCGGCCAACCAGCTTGTGCGGCAGTCATAGGATTCCACCCACAGATCCCCATCTTTCTCTGAGAACCGGCGATACTCTGCTGTCTGTCCGAACACGGAGTCTCCAGTGGTCAGGGTGCTGCCTCCTTCAAAGGTTGTATGGCTGTCGGAGATACTTATGAAAAGGCTGATCCCGATGCCCAAGGCTATGAGCGCATAGCACAGGGGTGCAGCGCCCCGGAATCGGGCAGTGCTCCGGCTGGGAATCGGTATGGGAGCGTTATGTTCCACTGCCCGGCGGCATTTCCTCCGGTAGCGGACCACACGCAGCCCCAGATACAGTACCAGGGCGGCCCATGCCAACAGAAGCAGCTGAGCTAACATAGCCCCGTTGGAGAAAAACATCTCCCACACCCGGGGCTGATCCCGGAACAGGTTGATTGCCCCATAGACCGACCAATAGATCACCAAGTAAAAAAAGGTATTGGCCTGATTCCGAAGGCTCTTTTTTAAAACCTCTTCCCATTCCATGCTGCCGTCGGTCTGAATGGGGGCGGGATGGGTACCGGGTTTGGCCTGGAAATAGAACAGACCGCCTGCCTCATCCAACAGATCCCAGCCTGCCTCATTACACAGGGCCAGATAATCCGCCCGGGACTGTTCGTCCTTCCGGCTGTTGCTCTTCCACCGGGCGGGCTCCACCCAGCAGCGGCGGGGCTGCTCTGAGCGGTGGAAGGCGGCGGTGAAAATGCCCAGCTCCGCCAGATCCCAGCCGTTGTCTGCCAGCTGGTCCAGCTCCGCCTGAGCGGCTTTGGCGTCCTCAACAGTGTAGCGGAACCAGCGGGTACAAGTTTCTTTCCCCTGTTTCATGCCGTGGAAGCCTCCAAATGAATAAGTACCTGATCCAGCCACTGACTGGCGGGTGGTCCGCTCTCCGCCCACAGGATCGTATTACCCCGTCGGAGCACGTAGCTGTCCCCGTCGGTCCACACGCCATCATAGCCGGGGAGAGGGGCCATATTCTGTTCTGTCAGCGCGTTCTGCATACCGTCGGCCAGCCAGTTCCAGGGCAGCACCCAGCCCTGGCCCTCCAGCGTAAGCGTGTAATCTGCCCCATCCGGCGACCACCACTCGGTCCATTGAGTATGAGCGGCCAGGAAGGTAGCGCTGTCCTCCCGGAGGGCGGCCTCCGCGGTTGGGAGGAGCTGCTGTCCTGCCAGGGGAGGGGCCACCTGGAGCCGGGTAGTCAGGGGAGACAGGGGCAGCAGACTGACCACCAGCATCACCGCCGCGCCCCCGGCCATGATCCAGTTGCCCCGCCGGGCCCGGCGGTAGGCTGGGTCCTGTTTGAGCAAGCCGTAGAGGAAAGCGCCGATGATACTGCCTACCATACATGCACGGGAGTATACTCCGGCATTCACATCCAGCAGCAGAGCCAGGAGGAAAAGGGGGATCAGCAGGCAGCCCAGCACCACCAGCAGGCGGGCCGCCATGGCGCTTTTAGGTCCTGGCGTGGGGAAGGGGAGGCCTGCACTTGCCGCCTGCCGCCACTGGATCAGCCGCAGCAGCAGCCGTCCGGACCACAGCAGTCCTCCGGCCAACAGGAGGGGCAGACACAGAAAGACCAGCGCCGCAGTGTTGTACCTGGTAAGAATCCATACCCAGAAGAGCAGGGCCGTCCCTGTACCTGTCCAGTTGGTGGCCACGCCCAACAGGGGCAGCAGCAGAAAACAGATCAGGCAGACCGCCCAGCCGAACATCATACGGTGAAGGGATTTTTTCCGGAACCGCCGGTACTCCAGTTCACCGTCTGTCTGGATGGGAGGTGTGCCCGCCGGGGCCTCATAGATGTTCCAGTAGCCGGTCTGGGCCGCCTGATACCACCCGGCGTCGGCCAGCAGGCGGAGGTAGTCCGGCCCATCCTCCCGAGCGGGGTCGTACCAGTCCAGACTGTAGGTCACCGGCTTCTCCGCCGGAACAAAGCGGGCCAGCAAGTTGAGCCACAGCTTTTCCAGCCGCCAGCCTTCTTCAGCCCGGCGGTTGAGCATAGCCTCCGCCGCCTTGATGTCCATGACAGGATAGGCAAAGAGCGTCCATTTCCGCTTCATGTCGTTTCCTCCTCACGCAATACCTGTTCCATATCCGCCGCCTGCTGGCGGATGCGCTGGTACTCGTCCTGAAGCACCTTGTCTCCCTGAGGGGTAAGCTGATAGTATTTCCGGTTGAGTTCCGTCCGGGTGAGCAGGATCAAACCATCCTTTTCAAATCGCTCCAGCAGGGCGTACAGGGTACCGGCTCCCACGTTCACCCGGCCATTGGTGAGGGCGGTGATGGACTGCATGATACCGTAGCCGTGGCGCTCCTGCCGCAGGACCAGCAATACATAGAACATCTGCTCCGTCAGCGTCTCCAGCTTCTTGCGTGCCAATGGTAACCACCCCCCTTTGTCAGCTTCATTGTATAGCGATATTCGATACAAAGTCAATAGCGAATATCGATATAAAAAGAAATTTAAAAAAAGTGAAAAAGAGTGTTGACAACCTGGATTCGACGTGGTAATATATATCTCGCGCTGAACGACAGCGCAACGCCAAATGCGCGAGTGGTGGAATTGGCAGACTCGCTAGATTCAGGTTCTAGTGTGCATTACGCACGTGCGGGTTCAAGTCCCGCCTCGCGCACCAGATGAAAGGACATCCGAAAGGATGTCCTTTTGTTTTTACTCTGATGATGTCGCAGGAAAGGAGATTGATCTATGCCTGAGCTGAATGAGATCCGGAGCCGCTTTGCAGGGGACCGTTTTGCCACCGAGGCCGCCGGCGCTGCCATCCGGGAGGCCGGGCCCGGACGGGCGGTGTGCGTGATGCCCATCCGGCCGGTTCACCTGAACGCCAACTCCGCCCCTATGGGAGGCGCGGTGTTCACCTTGGCCGACTTTGCCTTTGCGGTGGCTGCCAACGGATTCAGTGACCGTATCACCGTTACCCAGCAGGTGTCGGTCAGCTTTCTCTCCGCCGCCCGGGGGAGCACCCTGATCGCTGAAGCCAGATGCCTGAAGGCCGGCCGTACCACTTGCCTCTATGCCGTGGAGGTGACTGACGATCTGGGGGCCAAGGTGGCCTACCTCACCGTCAACGGCTATACCGTGGGGGCCGCCCCCGGGGCCGGGAAAAATCCTGTCTGAGCGCAAAAAATGGCTGCCGCCGGCAGCCATTTTTTGCGTTTCAGCGTCTCCGGGTGAGGTGCCGCCAGGTCCAGCAAGTACCCTCCGCCTCCTGGACGGCGTCGTAGTCCCACTGGTGGTCGGTCTGCCGGAGAAAATCGCTGGTCACATTAAAGTAAGTGTGGTGCCCAGACTCATTGGCGGCGGGTACATCCACAAAACCGCCCAGAGGATCGTCCCAGGTGGTGTCCACTGCGTACCAGTCCCCATCCAGCTGTACCAGGTTCCAGGCGTGGTCCTGCCGGGAGTCGCTGGAGGCCCCGATCACCGTGACGCAGGGGATATCCAGCAGGTCCATAAACAGCTGGAACGTGTTGGCGTACCCCATGCAGATGGCCTGTCCCTCCACCAGCAGGCCGTAGGGATGGCTGCGGTTGGGGGAGGAATGGGTCTCGTCATAGGCGGCGTGGTCAATGATCCAGTCGTGGACCGCCAGTTCCTGCTCCGCCGGGGACATATCGTTGTCAATCTCCGCCTCCAGCACCTGCCGGCATATCTCCAGAATGGCGGCGTCCTCTTCGGACAGGGCGGAGGTATCCCCAGTGCGGTAGGCCTCCACCACAGGGGCGGTGTCGTAGAGGGGCATCTCCTCCTCATTGGGAGGATCAAAGACCACATAGCCCCGGCTGTCCCGCTCCACCGTATAGGGGCGGGCCGCTGTCTGGGTGGTATCGCCGTCAAAGCGGATCAGGAAGGCATCCTTGGCGGCCTCGGGATCGGGGCAGATGGCCAGCAGAAGCCAGCGTCCCTGCCGGAGCAGCAGAGCGTCCTCCACCAGGGCAGCCTGGTCGGGGGCGTAGCCTGTAAAGTCGGCCTGGCGGCCTTCCAGATAGGCCAGCAGCAGCTCCTCCGCCGATCCGGCATCCACGCCGTCAGCCAGCTGGATCACCGCCAGCTCATAGGCCTGGAGCCCTTCAGAGTAGGCTGCTACGGCGTCCACCCAGTCCTCCCGGTCCAGGCCGTAGGCCGCCGTCAGATAGGCCTCCAGCCCCTCTGGGTCAAGTTCGCTGGAGAGGGGCGTCAGGCCATTGGAGAATTCCTCCGGCTGGGACTCTGCCACCACGCCTCCCAGATCGATGGCGGAGGCGTCTGTGGTGGGTTCCTTGGGGGCGCAGCCCGCCAGCAGCAGAAGTGACAGCAGAAGCAAAGTCACTCGTTTCATGGTGACACCTCCGGTTGGGGTCTGGTCTGGGTCAGGGGGAAGGTTACTGACGCGGTGAACAGATCGGCCTGAGTGCGGATGGAGAAGGAACCGCCGCAGGCCTCGGTAAAGGTACGGGCAATGGACAAGCCCAGGCCGCTGCCCCCATCGGTGCGGCTCTGGTCCCCCCGGACAAAGCGCTCGGTGAAGTCCACGCCGTAGGGAAGCTCCTCCCGGGAGGTGTTCTGAATGACAGCGGCGGCCCTGTCCCCCTCCACGGAGAGGGTGAGGTAGATCCGGGAGCCGTCCAGAGCATATTTCAGGGCATTGCCAATAAGGTTCTGGAACACCCGGTACAGCCGGTCCCCGTCAGCCATAATCCACACCGGTCCATCGGGCAGATTGGAGCGGAGCGCAAGGCCGGAGGCCTGGATGTCCTCGTCCAGGTCGGCCAGAGTCTGGCGGAGCAGCTTGGCGAAGTCCAGGGGCCGTATGGTGACCGGCAGGTTGCCGGTGGCCGCCTTGCTCACGTCAAACACATCCTGCACCATAGCCTGGAGCCGCAGGGTCTTTTGATAGAGCACCAAAATATAGTCCCGAACATGGTCAGGCAGGTCCTCCTCCTGCCGCAGCAGCTCGGTGTAGCTCACCATGGAGGTGAGGGGGGTCTTGAGATCGTGGGACACGTTGGTGATGAGCTCCAGCTTCAGCTTTTCACTCTTCATCTGCTCAGACAGGGCGTCTTTCAACCGTACCTCCATCTGGTCCAGCCCCTCCACCGCAGCCCGCAGGTCAGAGTCTTGGGGCAGAGGTGCGGCTGAGGCTTGACCAGTCCCAGCAGCCTGGATGCGGGAGAGCAGGGTATCCACGTCGGCGGCGGTGCGGCGGTTCTGGCTCATAAGCCACAACTGGGCGGCGATGAGGAAGAGCCCTGCCAGGGCCAGCAGCAACAGGAGAAAGAAAATAGGGAGGCGGGACATGGTGGGGCCGAACAGAAGAAAAAAGACCACGATACAGCCCAGAATAAAGGGCACAGCCGCCAGGAACTGTAGGGCAGAGCGGCGCATCATCCGCTGTCCGGCGGGCCAGGACAGCTCCCCGCCCCGGTACAGCCGGGCCAGAAGGGCGCACAGGCTGTTGGCGGTGATGTGGCCGAAGTTGTATCGCAGGTCGTTGAGATAGAGGTAGGCCCACCATAGGGCCACCGGTACCGACAGATAGAACCAGATGGTGTAATAATGAGCGGTATACAGGCTCACCAGACAGAAAAAGGCGGCGATGCAGGCCAGAAAAAAGGGAATGAGCAGCACCAGCTTGACCTCCAGCCAGATCTTCCCGGTGAACCATGCAATGGCCTGGTCTGCCCGCACCTTGTGTTTGTGCCACAGGATGGACCAGAGCAGCAGCACAGCTCCCACCGCCAGCGGGACCACCACGAACAGGATCAGGGGAAACTGCAGGCGGGCGGCATAATCCATTGTGGAGTAGAGGCCGCTGTCGGTTATGACATCACCGGTCAGAGCAGCGGTGTCCGCAATATAGGCCACCGGTTCTTTGGCTACAGCCATAGTGATGGTGAGCCCGGCGTAGGACTGGGGGACCGGTATATTGTGGTAGCCGGGCAGGTTCCACTGATCTTCCCCCCGATAGTAGCCGTCGCCGTAAATGTCTATTTCCTGGCCGTCCTTTTGAATGGTGACGGTCTCCCCGTTAAAATAGAGCAGGAAGTTGTATCCCTCCGGCAAAGCGTCGGGGGAGAGGCCGTCGGCGTTGGTGGTCACCGTCTGACCGTCTTTGGTTACCTTGTAGAGCAGATTTTGATCGCTCAACTGGTAATGTTCCTGCCAGTCCGGGTCGGCAAAGCTGTAAAACCACTGTGAGATGGTGCGCCGAAAGTCGGCGGTATTCTGATAATCGGACTGGAAAGCGTCGCTGATGCCGTGCCAGCCCAGGGTGTGGACTGCTGAATAGCCGGCGGCCAGGGCCAGTATGAGCAGATTGACGCCGAAAAACAGGGCCCAAAAGGCCAGGGCGGGCTTAATGCTTCTCGATTTTGTATCCAATGCCCCACACCACCTTTAAATACTCCGGTTCTTTGGGATTGAGCTCGATTTTTTCCCGAATGCGGCGAATATGTACCATCACCGTGTTTTCTGCGGAATAGGGCTCCTCGTTCCACACCCGGCGGTAGATTTCCTCGGCGGGGAACACCCGGCCCAGATTGCGCATCAGCAAGTCCACGATCTTCAGCTCAGTGGCGGTGAGCCGCACCGGCGCACCGTCAGCCAGCAGCGTCTTTTGGTCGGGCAGATAGCACAGCCGCCCGGTGACCAGTTCCGCCTTCTGGCTGGGAGCGTTCACGTCTCCCAGTTGGGTGTACCGCCGCAGGTGGCTGCGTACCCGGGCCACCAGCTCCTGGGGGTGGAAGGGCTTGGCGATATAGTCGTCCGCCCCCATGGACAGACCCAGGATCTTGTCGGTATCCTCCCCCTTGGCGCTGAGGATGAGAATGGGCAGGTTGCGCTGCTCCCGGATCTTGAGCACGGCAGACAGCCCGTCCAGCTTGGGCATCATCACGTCCATCAGGATGAGCCGCAGAGACGGGTCCATAGCCAGATCCAGGGCCTGGAGGCCGTTGTAGGCCTTCAGCACCCGGTAGCCCTCTTTTTCCAGCAAAATCGCGATGGCGCGGACGATTTCAGCGTCGTCGTCCACCACAAGAATGGCTTCATTCATATTGATCCCTCCATGGGTACAGCATAGCAGAGGTTTCTTTCAAAGTCGGGGAGGAAACCTTTCGTATTTCTTACGATTTTATCATACCCAAGGAGGGATGGGCAATAACAGAAGCCCCCGGACAGCAAAAGCTGTCCGGGGGCTTGCTCAGTCGGCAAAGATGGTCTCTGCGCCCACCTTCACGCAGCCGGGGGGTGCGTATTTCCAGTGGTCCAGCCGCCCTTCCCGGATGAAGTAGTGGAGAGGCTGGGGGTCTCCCAATGGAGGCAGGGGCTCAATGGCCAGCAGCTTGATCTTCATCCGCGCGGGCAGGATGGCCTTGATGTACACCGACACCCGAGCGCCCTCGGTGAGGCGGCAGTCCTGCTCCGCCAGTCCGGACAGGTTGGGGGTCAGTTCCACGAACACGCCATAGTCCTTGACCCCACGCACCACCCCAGGCACCGTCATGCCCGGCTGGAAGGGGGCGGCGTTCTCTGCCCAGGTGCCCAGCAGCTCCTTGTGGGTCAGGTAGATCCGGCCCAGGGCCGGGTCCAGGTCCAGCACCGCCGCCAGAATGTCCTGCCCCACCCGGAACCGGACGGCGGGGTGGGGGATGCGGGACACCGAAATATTTTCCACCCCAATGAGGGAGGGTACCCCGCAGCCTATGTCCACAAAGGCGCCAAAGGGCTCCAGATGGGTGACCCGGGCGGAAATGACCTGACCGGACTTCCAGTGCTCCAGCAGGTAGGACAGCGCCTTCTGCTGGGCCCGCCGCCGGGAGAGCAGGGGGCGGGGCTCCCCTCCGGATTCCTCCAGAGAAGTAACTGTAAAGCAAACCGGCTTGCCAACCCTGGAGAGGATGGCAATGTCCCGGGTGACCCCCTCGGCAATGCCCAGGGCGGCCTCTGTTCGGGGGATGAGCCCCCGATAGGGGCCTACGGCCACAACGAGATCGTGCTCCGGCGTACACAGCAGGGCGGTCCCCTCCAGCACCGCCTCCGACTCCATAGCCTGCCTGAGCCCTTGGGCGTCGGCGCAGGCAGCCTGATTTTCCGGGGTGTGGAGCAGCCGCCCCTCGGGTGGAAAACGGTTCGTCAATCTGACCAAATCCTTTCTGCGTTGGGGTGATTTTTTTCTTACCAGACAATGATATGCAATGGGGAACCTTGAATTGACAGAGGAGGACCGGGAATTTATAATATTCTTTACACGGATAAAGTGAAGCAAAAAGGGGGAGGACCTATGGACATCCACGTGGGCGACGTGCTGGAGCTGAAGAAGGAGCACCCCTGCGGCAGCCGCCGGTGGCAGGTGCTGCGGGTGGGAATGGACTTCCGCCTGCGCTGCGCGGGATGCGGACATGAGCTGATGATCCCCCGGAGCAAGGCGGAAAAAAGCATTAAGAAGATCATTCGGCCGGGGGAGGACAAGACATGAACCAGTATTGGAGCGCGCGGGCCAGAGCCCTGACACCCTATGTACCGGGGGAGCAGCCTCGGGACCGGAAATTTATTAAGCTGAACACCAACGAGAACCCCTATCCTCCGTCCCCCATGGCCCTGGCGGCCATCCGGGAGGCCGCCTGCGACACCCTGCGGCTCTATCCCGATCCGGAGTGTACCACCCTGCGGGAGCTGCTGGGGGCCACCTACGGCCTCAAGCCTGAGCAGGTCTTTGTGGGCAACGGCTCGGACGAGGTGCTGGCCCTGTGCTTTCAGGCCTTCTTTGACCCGGACCGGCCCATCCTCTTTGCGGACATTACATACAGCTTTTATCCCGTCTATGCCGACCTGTACGGCCTGACCTACCGGGAGGTGCCGCTGGACGAGAATTTTGCTCTGCCTCTGGAGCCTTTCCTGGAGCCCAACGGCGGCGTAGTGATTGCCAATCCCAACGCCCCCACTGGACGGGAGCTGTCCCTGTGCGGCATCCGGGCGGTGCTGGAGGCCAATCCCCAGTCGGTGGTGGTGGTGGACGAGGCCTATGTGGACTTCGGCGCCCACTCCGCCGTGGAGCTCATTGACCGATACCCCAACCTGGTGGTGGTGCAGACCATGTCCAAATCCCGGTCCCTGGCCGGGCTGCGGGTGGGATTCGCCATGGGCAATGAGGAGCTGATTGCCGCCCTCAACTGCGTCAAGAACTCCTTCAACTCCTACACCCTGGACCGGCTGGCCCTGGCGGGGGCAGAGGGGGCCCTGCGGGACCGGAACTACCTGCGGGCCACCGCCATGAAGATCAGCAATACCAGAGAGTATACCGCTGCCCACCTGAAGCAGCTGGGCTTTGCGGTCACCGACTCGGCCGCCAACTTCCTCTTTGTCTCCCACCCGGACGTGCCCGCCAAGACCCTGCTGGACGGCCTGCGGGAGCGGGGTATTCTGGTGCGCTGGTGGAACAAGCCCCGCATCAGCAACTACCTGCGGATCACCGTAGGCACTGACCAGGAGATGCAGGCTCTGTGCGCCGCTATGGCGGAACTGGTGGGGGGAAACTGACCATGGATGAGAATCACCTGCATATTTTGTGGACCAACGCCGACCCTACTGTCTTTGACAAGATGGTGCTGATGTACGCTGTCAACAGCCTGGTCCGGGGCTGGTGGGAGAAGGTGACCGTCATTATCTGGGGAGACACGGCGGCCCTGGCCGCCCATGACCCGGCGGTGCGGGAGCGCATCACCCTGGCCATGGAGCAGGGGGTGGCCTTCTCGGCCTGCGTCACCTGCGCCCGGGAGCTGGGAGTGGAGCAGGAGCTGCGGGATATGGGCCTGGAGGTGATCCCCTGGGGTCCGCCCCTCACCGAGCTTATCAAGAGCCGGGCGCCCCTGCTCACCATCTGATTCCATCAAATCCTGTCATAAAATGGCCCGCCGCGGAGTGTAAATCCGCGGCGGGCCATTTTTGCGCCCTGTCCCCAATCTGACCTTTTTTATGGAGACAGGCAGGTATAATAATGCCTGCACGCTGGAAGGGGGGAGGGGCATGAGGGTGGTCTATCTGGACCAGGTGTTTCTGCTGAACTTTGTGGTGGACTATCTGCTGCTGCTGGCCGCCGGACGGATGGCGGGGGAGATACTCCGCCGGGGGCGTTTGGCTTTGGGGGCCGCCCTGGGGGCGACTTACGCCGGGGCGGTGTTCCTGCCGGGGCTGGGCTTTCTGGTCCATCCCGTGTGTAAAGTGGGGGCAGGGGTGCTGACGGTACTGATCGGCTACGGCGGCAGCCGACGGCTGCTGCGGGTGTGCCTGGTGTTCTTTGTGGTGTCCGCTGCCTTTGGCGGAGGTATCTTTGCCCTTCAGTTGCTGGGCAGCCGCAGCCTTACCATGGCCAATGGGGTGTTGGCATCTCCCCTTGACCTGAAGTTGGTGCTGCTGTCGGCGGCGGGGTGCTATGGGCTTGTTACCCTGCTCTTTCAGCGTGCCGCCCGCCACAGCTCCCGGCGGGAGCTGGCCCCGGCAGTCGTGGAACTGGGGGGACGGCGGGCGGTCCTCACCGCATTGGTGGATACGGGCAACACGCTTACCGACCCGGCCACCGGCAGGCCGGTATTGGTGGCAGAGGGGGAGAAGGTAAAGACCCTGTTTCCGCCGGGGACCGCCCCCTGCCAGGCAGAGCTCCGCGACCCTTCCGCAGCTCTGGAGCGGCTGAGCAACGCAGGCCTGCGGTGCCGGCTGTTGCCCTATCAGGCGGTGGGGGTGGAGTGCGGGCTGCTGCTGGCCCTCCGCAGTGACAAGGTAAAGGTGGGCGGGGAGGACTACGGTCCTTTGCTGGTGGCGCTGTCGCCCACCGGGCTCACCGACGGGGGCGGCTACTGCGCCCTCATCGGAGCATAAAGGAGGATGGCTATGAAGAGCTGGAAGACGCGCTGGTATGGGCGCATACAAAAGCTGCTGGCGCGGCTGGGGCTGAGGCTGCCGGGCAAAATCATGTACATCGGGGGGAGCGACACCCTGCCGCCCCCACTGTCCCGGGATGAGGAGGCGGAACTCATCCGCCGCCTGGATGAGGGGGACGAGGGGGTGAAATCCCAGCTCATTGAGCGCAACCTGCGGCTGGTGGTGTATATCGCCCGCCGGTTTGAAAATACGGGGGTAGGTATTGAGGACCTCATCTCTATCGGCACCATCGGGCTTATCAAGGCCATCAACACTTACCAGCCTGCCAAAAACATCAAATTGGCTACTTATGCCTCCCGATGTATCGAAAATGAGATTTTGATGCATCTGCGCAAGACCACCAATCTGAAAAGCGAGGTATCCTTTGACGAGCCGCTAAATACCGACTGGGACGGCAACGAACTGCTGCTCTCCGACATTCTGGGCACTGACAGCGATCTGGTGATGAAACCCATCGAGGAGGATGTGGACCGCAAGCTGCTCTCCGACGCTCTGGAGCGGCTGGAGGAACGGGAGCGGCATATCATTACCCTCCGCTTCGGGCTGGACGGCAAGCCTGAGCGTACCCAGAAGGAGGTGGCCGACAGCCTGGGCATCTCACAGTCCTACATTTCCCGGCTGGAAAAACGGATTATCGCCCGGCTCAAGCGGGAGATTTTACGGCTGATGTGACCGGCCGCCTTGACAAACCGCGGGAAGGGGTATAATATGTAACTAGTTACTTATTTGGATGAGGTGGAAGTATGACGGGAAGGATGCCCTTTGGCCTGAAGATCGCAGTCATCAGCCGGGAATTTCGCAGGCGGATGGATGAGAAGGCAGCTGCCATGGGGCTGACCTGGGCCCAGCTGCGGGTGCTGGGATCGGTGAGCCGCCTGGAGGCGGCCGGGAAAGAGGAGATCCACCAAAACGATCTGGAGCACATCGAGCACGTGACCCATCCGGCCATGACCAAGATGCTCCAGCGGCTGGAGAGCAAGGGCCTGGTCCGGTGCGTGCCCAGTGAGAAGGACCGGCGATATAAGAAAATTACCTGTACCGAGCGCTCTGCAGGAATCCATGAGACCATTTTGGAGCAGGACAGGGAGGTACTGGAGGAGCTGTGCCGGGATTTTACGCCCCGGCAAAAGGAAATGCTGGGGGAGGCCATTGATCTGATCTTGAGCAACATCGATCTGGAGTGACCCTTTCCGTCAGAAAAAGTGAATTCCCAGGCAGTGTGCTGAGGAGATAACTCAAGCGCGCTGCCTGCTTTTTTATCGCTAAATAAGTAACTAGTTACATAAAAGGGGTGCAAGTCAAGATGGAAAAAGAAGTACCAGAGCGCGAGAGTCCCTTTGCCACGGAGCCCATTGGCCGGTTGATCCTGAAATTTGCCGTTCCCAGCGTCATTGCCCTGCTGGTCAATTCCCTGTACAACATCGTGGACCAGATCTTCATCAGCTGGGGCGTGGGCTACCTGGGCAACGGCGCCACCAATGTGGTGTTTCCCATCACCATCATTGCCCTGGCACTGGCTATGATGATCGGCAACGGCGGCGCGGCCTTTCTGAGCCTGAAGCTGGGTGAGGGCAAGGTGGACGTGGCCAAGAAGGGCGTGGGCAACGCGGTTGCCCTGGTGACCGTGGTCAGCATCGTCCTGGCTGTGGTGTTCCTGCTGTTCATCGACCCGATCCTGACCCTCTTCGGCGCAACCGACCTGCTGCGGTCTCTGGCCTTGGAGTATGGCTTCATCATTGGCCTCGGTTTGCCTTTTATGATGATATCAGCCGCCATCAATTCCATGATCCGTGCGGATGGCAGCCCCAAATACGCCATGTTTTCCATGATCATCGGTGCGGTCCTCAACGTGATTCTGGACCCGGTCTTTATCTTTGTTTTTCATATGGGGGTACAGGGTGCCGCTATCGCCACAGTGATCGGGCAGGTGGCCTCCTTTGTGGTGTCGGCGGTCTATCTGCCCCGGTTCAAGACCGTCCATCCTGATGCCGCCTCCTTCCGCCTGAACGGCCGGACCTGCGGCAATATCCTTACCTTCGGCCTGAGCAGCTTTATCACCCAGTTTGCCATCACCTGTGATGAAGGTCAACCAGATCATGATTGCCATTCTGCTGGGCATCGCCACCGGTACCCAGCCCATCATCGGTTTCAACTACGGTGCCAAGAACTTCAAGCGGGTGAAAAAAGCCCTGGAAATTTCCCTCATCGCCTCTGAGGTGGTATCCATCGTAGCCTTTTTGATTTTCCAGTTCGCGCCCATGAGCGTAGTCATGCTGTTTGGCTCCGAGGAGGGGCTTTATAACGAGTTTGCTGTAAAGGCCTTCCGCATCTTCCTGATGCTCTGCCCCCTTACCGGGTTCCAGACGGTGGCGGCAGTCTATCTCCAGGCGGTAGGCAAGCCTGTTAAATCCGCCATTCTCTCCCTGGCCCGTCAGATCATTTTCTTTGTGCCCGCGGCTTTGATCCTGCCCCTGTTCCTGGGGGTGGAAGGGGTGCTGTGGACCGGCCCTGTAGCCGACGGCCTGGCCTTCCTGCTCTCTCTGGGCCTGCTGATCCATGAGCACAGCCACCTGAAGCGGGAGCACCGGCTGCAATCCGAAGCGCCTGAGATCGCATAAAAAGGAGTGGATCAATCATGAAAAACCGGATCATTACCATCAGCCGTGAATTTGGCAGCGGCGGTCGTACCATTGGCAAAAAGGTGGCCGAAGCTCTGGGCATTGCCTGCTATGACAGTGAGCTGATTGAGAAGATTGCGGCGGAGAGTGGTTTTCACAAAAATTATATCAAGGAGGCGGGGGAGTATGCCCCCGGCGGGATACTGGCCTCCGCCTTTGCCCACGGTACCGCGGGCCCCACCAACGAGGACTATATCTGGAAGATCCAGTGCAGGATCATCACCAAACTGGCGGAGAAGGAATCCTGCGTCATTGTGGGCCGGTGTGCCGACTATATCCTTCGGGACAAGGCCGACTGCCTGCGGGTATTTATCCGCGCGGATATGGCCTTCCGGGCCAAACGGATCGTGGAGGTGTACGGTGAGCGGGAGGCCTCTCCGGAGCAGCGGCTGAAAGAGAAGGATAAGCGCCGGGCGGCCTACCACCGGTTCTATACCGATATGAAGTGGGGCCACGCCCAGAACTATGACCTTACCCTCAACAGCGGAACCCTGGGCATCGACCGCTGTGCGGAGCTGATCCGGCAGCTCTACTGAGTAATTGCAGCAAAAAAGACCGCCAACGGCGGTCTTTTTTGCTGTTTTTGGCTTAAAAGCCCATGGTGTCGGCCAGATCATCCTTCATCTGGTCCATCTTCCGGGTGGCCTTTTTGGCCATGCGGCGCATTTTGGGATTCTGCATCCCCTTGGCGGCTACCGCCATGCCCATAGCGGCCCCGGCCAGAATGCCAAGGCCCATGCCGCCTAAAAAGGTGTGATTAGTCATTTGCTCAGCTCCCTTCCTTGGATGTCCGTATTTATTATTGCCCGGAATGCTGAAAAATCCATTGCTAAAATATGCGATTCAAGTTATAATGAAGGGCGAAGAACAGAGCGGCTTGCAGGAGGGGACGGGGGAAGGACCTGTACCCTTTTTTGCTGTGCAAATGCGGGTTTCGGCCCAAAAGCCGGCCCGTAGAACGGAAAGGAGTGATCCAGTGAAACTGTTGATTCGTCAGGGACGCCTGGTGGACCCTGTGGGGGGCATCGGCGGTGTCATGGATATCCTGATGGAAGACGGAAAGGTGACTGTCATCGGCAGCAACATCAATGAGCCGGGCGCTCAGATCATCGATGCGGCAGGACTGACCGTGTGCGCCGGACTGGTGGATATGCACGTCCATCTGCGGGAGCCCGGATTTGAGTACAAGGAGACCATCGAGACGGGCGCGGCAGCCGCCGCCCGGGGCGGTTTTACCTCTATCGCCTGTATGCCCAACACCAGGCCCACGGTGGACTGCCCCGAGCAGGTGGACTTTGTCCGCAGAAAGGCGGCGGAGGCCTGCGGGGTCCATGTCTGGCCCATCGGCTCGGTGTCCAAGGGACAGCGAGGCCAGGAACTCACCGATTTTGAGGCTCTGAAAGGTGCTGGAGTAGTGGCCCTGTCCGACGACGGTGTGCCCATCCAGAACGCCAATCTGATGCGGGATGGCCTCATCATGGCCCACCGGCAGGATCTCACCATCCTGTCCCACTGTGAGGATGCGGATATGGTGAAAAACTACGCCGTCAACGAGGGAAGGGTATCCCGCCAGCTGCGTCTGGACGGGCGGCCCGCCATCGCCGAGGAGCTGATGGTAGCCCGGGACGCCATGTTGGCCGAGGAGACCGGTGCCGCGGTCCACATCTGCCACATCTCCACCGCAAAATCGGTGGCCATTGTCCGGCGGTACAAGCGCAAGGGCGTACAGATCACCTGTGAGACCTGTCCCCAGTATTTCTCCCTCACCGAGGATGAGATTTTGGCCCAAGGCACCATGGCCCGGGTCAACCCGCCCCTGCGGACCTGGTCCGACGTGGAGGCCATTATCGAGGGCCTGAAGGACGGCACCATCGACGCCATCGCTACCGACCACGCCCCCCATTCCGCCGAGGAGAAGGCCCGGCCCCTCACTGAGGCCCCCAGCGGCATGGTGGGACTGGAGACCGCCCTGGGCGTCACCCTGACCTATCTGTACCACACCGGGGAGCTGCCCCTGTCCGATATTCTGCGGAAAATGACCATCAATCCTGCCTGCATCCTCCGTCTGCCCACCAAGGGCCGGCTGGCCATCGGCGCTGACGCCGACGTGGTTATCTTCGACCCGGATGAGGTGTGGACGGTGGACCCGGAGCAGTTTGCCTCCAAGGGCCGCAACACCCCCTTCGCCGGCAAGGAGCTGAAGGGAAAGATCAAGTACACCATCGTGGGCGGAAAGATCATTTATCAGGATGAGAAATAAGAGATTTTAAGAGATAAAGGAGAATGAACTATGTCCTTCGATCGTCTGCAGGAAGCCATCATTGCCAAGAAAAATCCCACCGTGGCGGGTCTGGACCCCAAGCCGGAGTATGTGCCCGCCCACATCCGCAAGGAGTGCTATGACAAGTACGGCGAGACCCTGGAGGGTGCCGCCGAGGCCATTTACCGCTTCAACTGCGGTCTGATGGACGCACTGAAGGACATCGTGCCCGCCGTCAAGCCCCAGTCCGCCTATTATGAGCGCCTGGGCTGGCGGGGTATGGAGGTGCTGGAGCGCACCATCCGCTATGCCAAGGAGCAGGGCCTGTATGTCATCGCCGACATCAAGCGCGGCGACATCGGCTCTACCGCCGAGGCCTATTCCGACGGCTGGCTGGGCAAGACCAAGGTAGGGGAGCAGATGCTCAGCGTCTTTGATGCCGACTGCGTCACCCTCAACGGCTACATGGGCGCCGACAGCGTCAATCCCTTCCTCAAGACCTGCAAGGAGATGGACAAGTGCGCCTTCATCCTGGCCAAGACCTCCAATCCTGGCTCCGGCGAGCTGCAGAACGTGTCCGCCGGTGAGGGCGACACCGTGTACGGCCTGATGGCCGACCTCATTGAAAAGTGGGGCGCGGGCACCGAGGGCAAGTATGGCTATACCATGGCCGGTGCGGTGGCAGGCGCCACCTATCCGGAAGAGCTGCAGAAGCTGCGCGCCCGGATGCCCCACACCTTCCTGCTGGTGCCCGGCTATGGCGCCCAGGGCGGCACTGCCGAGGATGTGCAGTATGCCTTCCAGAAGGACGGCCATGGCGCTATCGTCAACTCCTCCCGCGGCATCATCTGCGCCTGGCAGAAGACCGGCAAGGACGGCATGGACTACCAGGAGGCTGCCCGCAACGCCGCGATCGCCATGCGGGACGACATCGCCCGCTTTACTACCATCGCGTAATCGGAGCGGCCTATGTCAGAGCAAGAGAGAGAGAAACAAGGTGCCCGTGAGGACGAGGTCAGCAAATGGAAGATCGGCCAGCACCGGGAATGGAACTGGCAGGAGATCCTTCAGCAGCAGATCGCGGCGGGACTGGTGGCAGCGGAGCCCTTCCGCTGCCCCACCTGCGGTACCATGCGCCGCAACCGGATCTGTCCGGTGTGCGGCAGCATCATGGATCTGAAGACCATGACTGAGACCGTCCACGGGGACGAGTCTGCCAAATAAGTGGAAATGAGGGATAGTATGCCCATTGAACAGATCTGTATCATCGTTGAGGCGGCCAAGCTGAACGAGTATGCCTATTCCTTCACCCTGGAGGTGGGGGATATGGTGAAAAAGGAGGGGCTGATGGCCGGTCAGTTCCTCCATATCGCCTGCGGGGAGGGTTTGCTTCTCCGCCGGCCCATCTCGGTTTGCATGGTCCAGGAGGACGAGCCCCAAGACACCGCCCGCGTGGTCTTTGAGGTGCGGGGTGAGGGTACCAAGTGGTTGGCTCAGCGCCAGGTGGGGGACAAGGTGAATGTGTTGGGCCCTCTGGGCAACGGCTTTACCGTTACCCCCAATGACCGGCTGCTGCTGGTGGGCGGCGGCATCGGTGTGCCCCCGCTGCTGGGTCAGGCCGCCTTTACCGCCAAGAACTCCACCGCTATACTGGGCTTCCGGTCTGCCGACCGGGCCATGCTGGTGGAGGATTACCGGGACTACTGCGAGGCGGTTTACCTCTGCAGTGACGACGGTTCCCTGGGCCGCCACGGCTTTGTGGACGCCCAGCTGAAGGATATCCTTGAAAAGGATAAAAACTTTACAGCTGTTCTGGCCTGCGGCCCCAAGCCCATGCTGAAGAATGTGGCCAAGGTAGCGGCCGAGTACGGCGTGCCCTGCCAGGTCTCCCTGGAGGAGCGGATGGCCTGCGGCGTGGGTGCCTGCCTGGGCTGCGCCGTCCAGATGGCCGACGGCACCATGAAGCACGTCTGCAAGGACGGCCCGGTATTCGACGCCAAGGAGGTGGACTGGAATGTCTAAGGTGGATCTGTCCGTCGATCTGGCGGGCGTCAAGATGAAAAATCCGGTGGTGGTGGCCTCCGGTACCTTCGGCTTCGGCCGGGAATACGGCCAGTTCTATAACCTGAATGAACTGGGCGGCATCTGCTGTAAGGGCCTTACCCTTCACAGAAGAGAAGGCAATCCGCCCCCCCGGATCGCCGAGACTCCCATGGGTATCCTCAACTCCGTGGGTCTGCAGAACCCCGGTGTGGACGCCTTTATCGAGCACGAGCTGCCCGTGCTGAAGAAGCACGATCTGGCTATCATCGCCAATATCTCGGGCAACACGCCTGAGGAGTATGGCATCATGTGCGAGAAGCTGTCGGCAGCGGGTGTGGATATGATCGAGGTCAACATCTCCTGCCCCAACGTGAAGGCGGGCGGTCTGGCCTACGGCACCAAGCCCGAGCTGGCCGCCGAGGTCACCAAGATGGCCAAGAGCCATTCCACCATTCCTGTGATGGTGAAGCTGTCTCCCAACGTCACCGATATCACCGAGATCGCCCGTGCGGTGGCTGATGCCGGCGCTGACGCTCTGTCCCTCATCAACACCCTGCGGGGTATGCGCATCGACCTGAACACCCGCCGCCCCATCCTGAAGATGAACACCGGCGGCCTGTCCGGCCCTGCCGTGCTGCCTGTGGCGGTGCGGATGGTATGGGAGGTAGCCTGCGCCGTGGATCTGCCCATCCTGGGCATGGGCGGCGTGGCCAAGGGAGAGGACGCGGCCCAGCTGATGCTGGCGGGCGCCTCCGCCGTGGCGGTGGGCACCGCCTGCTTTGCCGATCCCTACGCCCCCATCAAGGTGCGGGACGGCCTGGCGGCAATCGCCTCTGCCCAGGGCCTTGATAAGGTTTCTGACCTGACAGGCGGCGTGCGCCCCTGGTAATGCTTTTATCCTGATCCGAAGAGGGTGCCTACTGTGACTAAGGTTTATATCATCCGCCACGCGGAGGCGGAGGGCAACCTGTACCGCCGGGTTCACGGCTGGTACAACAGCCTCATTACTGACAACGGATACCGGCAGATTGCCGCCCTCCGTGGACGGTTTGCCGACGTGCATATCGACGCGGTGTACTCCAGCGATCTGTTTCGTACCATGACCACCGCCACGGCCATCTATCCCAGCCACGACCTGGAACTGAACACCACCCCGGCCCTGCGGGAGATCGGCGTAGGAGAGTGGGAGGACAAGCCCTGGGGTGACCTGGAGCGGCACGACGCCATGCGGCTCATCCGCTTCAACCATGCTTCCCCCGAGTTCCAGGTGGAGGGGGGCGAGACCTTCGCCCAGGTTCAGGCCCGGATGAAGGGCGCGGTGCTGGATATCGCCGCCAAGCATCCCGGCCAGACGGTGGCTCTGTTCTCCCACGGCTCTGCCATCCGCTGTCTCCAGGGTGCCATCCGGGGCCTGGGTCCCGGTGAGATGGACAGCCTGGGTCACAGTGACAACACCGGTGTCACCTGTCTGGAGGTGGAGGGAGACCAGATCTCCATCGTCTATGAGAACGACAACTCCCACCTGCCGGAGGAGATCTCTACCCTGGCCAGACAGAAGTGGTGGAAGTCCCGGGAGGGGAGTATTGCAGACGCCAATATGTGGTTCCGTCCTCTGGACCTGGAGCGGGAAGAGGAACTCTATCTGGCGGCCCGGCACGACGCCTGGATCGATATCCACGGCAGCGAGGTCCCCTTTGACGGGGCGAGCTTCTGCAAGGATGCCCGTCACTGCTGGGAACAGGACAAGGAAAAAGCCTTGACAGTTGCCATGCAGCGAGATGAGGTGGCGGGCGTGCTCCAGCTGGATCTGGCCCGCTTTGCCGATGAGGGCATCGGCTATATCCCCTTTGTGTACATGAATCCCCAGCACCGGAAGCGGGGGCTGGGCGTTCAGCTGATTGGCCAGGCGGTGTCGGTATTCCGCCCCCTGGGCCGCACCCGCCTGCGGTTGCGCTGCGCTCCGGAGAATGCGGTGGCTCAGCGCTTCTATAAGAAGTACGGCTTTGAAAAGGTAGGGGAGGAGCACGGCAGCGTGACCCTGGATATTCTGGAAAAATACATTGGCTATGAGACCAAGGACTGACTGAGGAACGATATGAATGGATTTTTGCCCGTCTCTAAGGCGGATATGGAAGAGCGTGGTTGGGACGGGTACGACTTTCTCATCATCACCGGCGACGCCTATGTGGACCATCCTTCCTTTGGCTGCGCCATCATCTCCCGTGTGCTGGAGGCCGAGGGCTACCGTGTGGCCATCCTGGCCCAGCCGGACTGGCGCAAGGCAGAAGCCTTTACAGCACTGGGGCGGCCCCGGCTGGGGGTGATGCTGTCTGCCGGCAATCTGGACTCCATGGTGGCCCACTATACCGCCGCCCGGAAGCGTCGGCACGACGACGCCTATTCCCCGGGCAATCAGGCGGGACTGCGTCCCGACCGGGCCTCCATCGTGTATGCCAACAAGGTGCGGGAGGCCTTTGGAGACATCCCTCTGATCATTGGCGGGCTGGAAGCATCCCTCCGCCGCTTTGCCCACTACGACTACTGGGAGGACAAGGTGCGCCGCTCGGTGCTCTTTGACAGCCAGGCTGACCTGCTGGTGTACGGCATGGGTGAGACTGCCACCCGGGAGATTGCTGCCCGTTTGGCCTCCGGTACCCCGGTGGGGGAGATCACTGATGTAAAGGGAACTGCCTTTATTGCAAAAGATCCCTCCGCCTGCGCCTATCCCAAGGCGGAGTGCCCCTCCTATGAGCAGGTTTCTACTGATAAGCGGCAGTATGCCGTGGCCAATATGATCCAGTATGAGGAGCACGATCCGGTGCGGGGGAAGGCCATCCTCCAGCGCCATGGGGACCGGCTGCTCATCGTCAATCCCCCCGCCATGCCTCTCACCACGGCGGAGCTGGACTTTGTGGCCGAGCTGCCCTATGTCCGGGAGCCCCACCCCATGTACGACAACATGGGAGGGGTGCCGGCCATTGAGGAGGTGCGCTTCTCGGTGGCTCACAACCGGGGGTGCTTCGGCGCCTGTAATTTCTGCTCCCTGGCCTTCCATCAGGGGCGGATCATCACCTCCCGCAGCCACGAGAGTGTGCTGAGAGAGGTGGAGGGGCTAACCCATCACCCCGGCTTCAAGGGCTATATCCACGACGTGGGCGGCCCAACCGCCAACTTCCGGCGGCCTGCCTGTAAGAAGCAGATAAAGGCCGGACTGTGCCGAGGTAAGGCCTGTCTGGCCCCCGAGGCCTGTCCCAACCTGGACGCCGACCACACCGACTACCTGATGCTGCTGCGGAAAATCCGGGCGGTGCCGGGGGTGAAAAAGGTGTTCATCCGCTCGGGCATCCGCTTCGACTTTATGCAGAAGGATAAGAGCGGGGAGTTCTTCGCCGAACTGGTGAAGTACCATGTGTCTGGCCAGCTGAAGGTGGCCCCGGAGCACTGTGTCAACTCGGTGCTGGACTACATGGGCAAGCCCCATATCGAGGTATACGAGAGATTCAAGCGGAAGTACGAGTCCCTGAACCAGAAGTACGGCAAGGAGCAGTATCTGGTGCCCTACCTCATGTCCTCCCACCCCGGCTGTACGCTGAACGACGCGGTGGAGCTGGCCCAATGGCTTAACCGCACCGGCCGTCAGCCTGAGCAGGTCCAGGACTTCTATCCCACACCGGGCACTCTGTCCACCTGTATGTACTATACCGGCATTGATCCCCGGACCATGAAGCCGGTTTATGTGCCTAAGGACCCCCACGAAAAGGCCATGCAGCGGGCTTTGATGCAGTGGAAGCGGCCGGAGAAACGGGCCCTGGTACGGGAGGCCCTCCACCGGGCCCACCGGGAGGACCTGATCGGTTTCGGCAAAGACTGTCTGCTGCGGCCGGAGAAATATGGCAAGCCTCAGGAGAGCAAGCAGACCTCCAACCGGGGCAGAACCGGCAAGGGGAGCAAACCGGCGGCCCAGAAGAGCGCCAAGCCCCAGGCCAAACCCACCCGCAAAGCCGGGTGGGCGGTAGCCAAGCCAAAAAAGAATGCCCGTCCCCGCAAGGGAAAGGGATAACATACAGCCGGCAGAGCGCGCTCTGCCGGTTTCTTTTTGCCTGAAATACTATGCGGCAAGAGCATTGAAGCTTCCTTTCAGAATTGGTATACTAAACTTAAATACTCCCTCTGGGGAGAGAAGAGAGGATGTATGCCTGTGAAAAGACGCGTATTGTCCCTGCTGGCTGCGCTGGTGCTGATGCTGGGCCTGATCCCCGCCGCCTCCGCTGCACAGCCTGATCTGGTCATCACCATGCGGTACAATAGCCCCTGGTGCGTGATTGGTGATACTGTGACTCAAATCGACGAGACCAGCAGTGCCGTGGTGCTGATGGCCGAGAATGGCCGTACCATGTTGCCCATTCGCCGGATGATTGAGGCCTTCGGCGGAACCGTGGAGTGGGTACAGGAGACCAATGGTGTGCGCTGCTCCCTGAACGGCACCTCGGTGGAGCTGGAGCTGGACTCCACCACCGCCCTGGTCAATGGGGAAGAGGTGACCATGGATGTGCCTATGCGGGCAAAAAACAACCGCACCTTCGTGCCGGTGCGCTTTGTCAGCGAGAATCTGGGCCTGACCGTGGAATGGGAGGGCAAGAACCAGATTGTGGTGGTAGCCAACGGCGAGGTGGATAAGAACAATCTCACCAGCCTGCCCCAGGTCCAGAAGCTGGTGGAAAAGACCACCCCCAAGGAGGACCCGGTGACCCTTACCTCCAAGAGCTACACGCTGGCCTCCGGCACCGTCAATGCCAACGTGATCACCGTCAATATGAAGGACCCCCGGATGAGCGTCAAGTCGGTACTCGCCGGCGGCAAGCTCAATTCGCCTCAGAGCTTCCAGTCCATTGCCGCCAGTTCCGGGGCAGTAGCGGTGATCAACGCCAACTTCTTTGAGAGCGAAAAGACCATCAAGGACCCCATCGGCCACCTGATGGTGAACGGCCAGTTTATGTATGCCAGCTCCGGCCTGTCCTCTCTGGGTATCACCGATACCAACGAGATGCGCTACGGCCGGCCTCCCGTCTTTGTCCGCATTGAGACGGTAGACGGCGGTACCTACCGCTGGTGGGACGCCTACGAGGTCAATATGCTCAAGCAGTTCAGCGGCCAGGCGGTGCTCTACACCCCCGCCCGAGGTACCTCTTTCCAGGTCACCTATCCTGGTTCCGCGTTGACCGTAGTCAACAATGTGACCACCAGCTTCCAGATGGTATCCGCCGGTCAGACGGTAGCCATCCCCGCTAACGGCTATGTGCTCTACTCCAGCGACACCGTCACCAACTACGACTTCTTCAATCAGTTTGAGGCAGGCCGCACTGTGGCCCTGCGGCCCTACCTCCAGCGGGATGATGAAGAGGGCTTCGATCTGACCGGTGTGCAGACCATGGTGTCTGGTTCCCCCCGGTTGGTGAAGGACGGCGTAAAGTTCACCGGTCTGGACAACGGCTTTAAGGAGGCCCGCTTTACCACCGCCGTCACGCCCCGTACCGCTGTAGGTACCACCAAGGACGGCAAGCTGCTGCTGGTCAATGTAAAGGCTGCCTCCATTGAGCAGATGCGTGATCTGATGCTGGCTCTGGGCTGTGTGGATGCCATCAACCTGGATGGCGGCGGTTCCACCGCTATGTATTATAAGGGGCAGACCCTGGCCACCCCCGGACGTAACCTGACTTCTACGCTTCAGGTCTTTGTGTCCGAATAAATCGCCGGAAAGAACGAGCTTGCCGCCTCTGCGGCAAGCTCGTTTTCTTTATAGGGAAGGGGAGACGAAAAAAATTTGAGAAAATGAAAAAAAGGACTTGCAAGAATTGGGGAAGTCTGCTATTATATCAATAACAGTAATAGTTACTGTTTATATTAGAAAGAGTGGTGACTAATGAACGGAAAGCGATACTCACGTCAGCGAGAGCTGATCTATGAGGCCCTGATGCACACGGACCAGCATCCCACCGCTGAAATGGTGTATCAATGGCTCAAGCCCACCAATCCCAACCTGAGTTTGGGGACGGTATACCGGAATCTGAATCTGCTGGTGGACGAAGGTGCTGCTGTGCGGATGGCTTTCCCGGTGGAGCGGTACGATGCCAACGTAGAGCCCCATCCTCATTTCCGCTGTGAAGTGTGCGGCGGGGTCTTTGATCTGGATCTGCCCTATGATAAAGGGTTGGACGAGAAGGCCTTGCTGGCCAGCGGCCATGATATTCGGTCCCATGAGCTGATTTTTCATGGGGTCTGCGTTAACTGCAAACCAAAACATTGAGTTTTTTCAGATAATATGGTAAGTTTATTTTGCACCAAAGTGCCAATACTGTGATTAGAAAGGATGTAATAACATGGAGTTCAAGCTGTATCGCTGCGCGCACTGCGGCAATGTGATTTTTAAGGTTGTGGATAAGGGTGTGCCCGTTATGTGCTGTGGCCAGAAGATGGAAGAGATCACCCCCAATACCACCGACGCGGCTCAGGAGAAGCACGTCCCTGTGGTGGAGAAGACCGCTCATGGCAGCGGGAACTCCGTGACCGTCAAGGTGGGCGGTGTGGAGCATCCCATGCTGCCGGAGCACTATATCTCCCTGATTGCTGTGGTGGACGGCGACACCGTGACCATGAAGTTCCCCAAGCCCGGCGACGCGCCCGAGCTGAAGACCTTCTGCCGGAGCGATAAGGTGGAGGCCTACGAGATCTGCAATCTCCACGGCTTCTGGAAGGGCGAAGGCTAACATATTCGCTTTATAAGAGACAACATGATTTTAGAAAGGAAGGTATGATTATATGGAACTGAAGGGCAGCAAGACCGAAGCCAATCTGTGGAAGGCATTTGCGGGGGAGAGCATGGCCCGCAATAAGTATACCTACTTTGCCAGCAAGGCCAAGAAGGAGGGCTACGAGCAGATCGCAGCCATCTTTGAGGAGACCGCCGGCAATGAGAAGGAGCACGCCAAGCTGTGGTTCAAGGAGCTGGGCGGCATTGGTGACACTATGGCCAACCTGAAGTCCGCCGCCGCTGGTGAGCATGAAGAGTGGACTGAGATGTATAAGGAGATGGCCGAGACCGCTCGTGAGGAGGGCTTTGAGAAGCTGGCCTTCCTGTTCGAGGGCGTCCTCAAGATCGAGAAGGAGCACGAGGAGCGCTACCTGACCCTCCTGAAGAACCTGGAAGAGGGTGTTGTGTTCAAGCGGGGCGACGAGTATATGTGGAAGTGCCGTAACTGCGGCCACATCCACTTTGGCAAAGAGGCCCCCCAGGTGTGCCCCGTGTGCGCGCATCCCCAGGCCTACTTCGAGATCCGCGCCGTCAATTATTGATGTGACTCCGCGGGGGGCCTCTTTTGGGGCCCCATCGGAGATGGGGTGGCGCTTGCGCCGTACAAGCGTTTTTACCGCGTAAAAACCTTGAGCCCGGGTGGATTCACTCCACCCGGGCTTTTTATAATCAATGGGGTCCCCGCCCGGCTTGAGCCGGGTGGGGTGGCCCCCCAGGTGTGCCCTGTGTGTGCGCATCCCCAGGCCTACTTCGAGATCCGCGCCGTCAACTATTGATCGGTAAAAGGAAATGCAGCCCGGAAGAAAATCTTCCGGGCTGCGTTTTTTTACTTAGATATACAGGCCGATGAGGGCATCGGTTCATCCAGTGGGGGAGGAGTATTGGCAGGTCAGGGGCGCAGTCGGGCCATCATGTATTCATCGGCATATTTGCCGTTCCGCACGGTGGTCATGCGCTTGAGCCCTTCCTTCTCAAAGCCCAGCTTCTCATACAGGTGGATGGCCCGCTCATTATCGGCAAATACAGTGAGCTCAACACGAACCAGCATGAGCCAGTTATCCGCCAGATCCAGCAGCGTCTTTAAAAGGGCAGAACCGACCCCCATATTCTGATAGTCCCTATGTACCATCAGGGCCACACTGCCAGTATGGCGCATCCGGGGATTGCCAAAGACTTGCAGACAGGCTACACCGATGACTGTGCCGTCGTCCAGTACCGCCACGAAATGGTGGTCGTTGGGGCCCAGGTTCGCTAAGAAAGCATCGCTGTCCGCGGTGCGGTAGGAGGAAAGTCCCAGAGTGGTTTCCAAGACCCCGGGCATCCGGCGCAGGGCCGCGGTGCCAGCGGCGTCCCGGGGTTCCGTGGGACGAATGGTGTAGTTCATAATAATGCCTCCCAAACAGATTTGGATCATATTAGCATATCCGACCATAAAAAGCAACCGCCCGGGCTATGTGCCCAGGCGGTTTGCGGTACGTTGGCTTAGTAAGCGGCGATGACACCGCCGTCGTTGGCGTACACCGTGGAGATGCCGCCGGTCTCGCTGATGAGGATCTCAGAGAATTTGCACTGCTTCTGCACCAGTTCTTTTAGATGGAAGGCCCGGTCCAGGCAGTTGCAGTGGACAATGCACAGTCGTCGGCCGGCGTGATTGGGGTCGGCTGCCATCATGGCTGCCATTTTGCTCAGGGCCTGCTTAATAGACAGAGCCTGACCCTTTTTACAGATCTCACCCTGGGGGGTGGAGCCCATCAGCAGCTTGATGTGCAGGGTGCTGGTCACCAGAGCCTGGGTGCGGGTGAGCCGCCCGTTTTTCCGCAGATTGTCCAGAGTCTCCAGTACGAAGAGGGTATTCATCTCCTCGATATACTGGGAGGCCTTGCTCACCACGGTGGTAAAATCCAGTCCGGCCTCAGCCAGCTCCTGGAGCTTCAAGGCCACCAGTACCTCACCGGCAGAGGCAGAGCAGGAATTGAAGATGTGAATATTGGCCCCAGGGTGATCCTCCAGCCACAGATTGCGGGCCTGGGCCGCAGCATTGTGGGAGCCGGACAGCAGGGCGGACAGGGTGACTACATAGATGTCGTCAGCGCCGCAGTCAAAGGCATCCATATACTGAATAGGGGAGGGGCAGGCGGACTGGGGAGCAGTGGGACAATCCCGCATCATTTGCAGCAGGGCTTTCTGATCGAAGGATTCGTCATCCACAACGGTCTCATCCCCCACGCGGATGGTGAGGGGGACCTTGATAAAACAGTCCTCCCGCAGCTCAGCAGGGGTAAGGTCGCAGCAGCTGTCAACAATGATCTTAAAACTCATAACAAAAACCCTCGAATATAATTATCAAAATGATATTTGCCATTGCCGCTATTGTATCACCATCAGCGGGAAAAGTAAAGGGAGAAAGTGTGAATATTCTGGAACGGGCAGAAAGATGAGGCAGATTTACCAGGTAAAGCGGTCGGGGGCGCCTACCAGAATACGGGCTCCGCAGGGGGACACGGGCAGCCAGGTGCGTCCGCCGTCGTTGTTGAAGACCTGGTTTTCATTGAGTACATCCTGGAGCACCGGCTCCTGGTGGGGGAACTCCACATGGACCTCCTGGGGCTCCAGGTTGAGGACCACATAGACACGCTGGCTGTCGGTAGCCCGGCGGAACACCAGCTGCTGGTTCTTGATGACCACATTTTCGTACTGACCCTCCTGAAGGGCGGGGAAAGCGGCCCGGATGGCGGCCAGCTTAGCCAGGTGATCACACAGACTCTGGTCCAGAGCCATCATCTCCTTCAGGTCCAAGCAGGGGCGCAGGGGGGCATCGGAATGCTTGGTGCGCTCCCCTTTGATGGCCCACTCACTGCCGTAGTAGAGGGAAGGTACGCCGGGCATGGTGTACAGCAGGGTGTACAGGTTGCTGATGTGGGCCGGGTCCTTCAGCTTGGAGGCCAGCCGGTCCACGTCGTGGTTGTCGGCGAAGTTGTACAGGGTAATGTTGCGGTAGATGCCGCCGGGGCCGCACTGACGATGGAGAGAGTGGGCGATTTCAAAGTAGTTCTTGTCGTTGTGGGAGGACCACAGGCCCTTCCAGCACTCATAATTGGTGACGCTGTCCAGCATCTCCGGGTTGGCCCACCGGGCGTAGTCCCCGTGGATGATCTCGCCCATGAGCCAGAAATCCGGGTCCTTGCCTTTGACGAAGCCCTTGAGGGTGCGGAAGAAGTCAAAGTCCACGCAGTCGGCGGCGTCCAGCCGCAGACCGTCAATGTGGAATTTGTCCATCCACATCCCAACCGCGTCCAGCAGGTGGCGCACCACGTCGGGGTTGCGGAGATTGAGTTTTACCAGCTCATAGTGGCCCTGCCAGGCGGTGTACCAGAAGGGGTCGCCCATGGGGGAGGGGCCGCCGAAGTTCAGGTCGTGGAACCAGCCGCAGTAGGGAGAGCCCTGGCCGTGCTCCTGCACATCCCGGAAGGCCCAGAAGCCCCGGCCCACATGGTTGAACACCCCGTCCAGCACCACACGGATGCCGTTGGCGTGAAGCTCATCACACAGGGCGGCGAAGGAATCGTTGTCTCCCAGGCGGCAGTCGATCTGGAAGTAGTCGGTGGTGTCGTAGCCGTGCTTCACCGACTGGAACACCGGACCCAAGTAGAGGGCATTGACACCCAGTTCCTTCAGGTGGGGGATCCAGTCTTTCAGCTTGTCCAGCCGGGGCACCGGGGCGCCGCCGGGGTTGTACTCCGGTGCACCGCAGAAACCAAGGGGGTAGATGTGGTAGAACACGGACTGATTGACCCAATGACTCATATTTGACTCCTCCAGTCTCAATTAAGATTGGGTTTCTTCTTCCTCCAGCTCACGCAGCAGCTTCTGGTCCTCCTTGGAGGACAGATCCAGCTTCTCATACAGGTCGGGCCGCCGCTGGCGGGTGCGGAGGATGGATTGCTTCCGCCGCCACTGGGCGATTTTCTTGTGGTCGCCGGAGCGGAGAATAGGGGGGACCTTCCGGCCGTGCCACTCCTCGGGCCGGGAGTACTGAGGATATTCCAGCATCCCGTTCCAGTGGCTCTCGTTTTCAAAGCACTCAGGATCGGCCAGCACGCCGGGTACCAGCCGGGCCACCGCGTCGGCCACCACCATGGCGGCCAGCTCGCCGCCGGTGAGCACGAAGTCGCCGATGGAGATCTCCTCGTCCACGCACTCGTCGATAAAGCGCTGGTCGATGCCCTCGTAGTGGCCGCATACCAGGATCAGGTGGTCGTAGTCGTCCCGGAGGCGGCGGGCGTCGGACTCGGTAAAGGTCTTGCCGCAGGGGGACATATAGATCGTATGGCCGGGGCCGTAGGTGTCCACAATGTGCTTCCAGCACTGGTAGAGGGGATCGGCCTGCATCACCGCCCCCCGGCCGCCGCCGTAGGGGTAGTCGTCCACCTGCTTCTGCTTGTTGAGGGTGTAATCCCGGATCTGGTGGGCTTCAATGCGGATGATGTCCCGCTCCTGGGCCCGGCCCAGGATGGACTCATTCATCATGTCGCCCACAGTCAGATCGAAGAGGGTCATGATATCAATGCTATACATCGGTACGCATCCCTTCAATGAGGCGGACCTTGATATAGCCGCCCTCCACGTTGGTCTCCGCCAGGAACTCGTTCACGGCGGGGATCATATACTCGTGCTCGCCCTTGACCACATAGACCTCGTGGGCAGGGGGGGTGAGCACGTCGGCCACCACGCCAATCTTCTCGTCGGTGGCGGCGTCGATGACATCCAGCCCCATCAGGTCGGCGATAAAGTGGCGGCCGTCGGGCAGCTCCACGCCGGTGCGGTCGATGAACACCGTCTTGCCCTTCATGGACATGGCGGCATTTACGTCATTGACACCCTCCAGGAAGGCAAGCACATTGCCTTTGTGGATGCGGGCGGAGCGGATCTTCACCGGCTTGCCGTCCACATACAATACATCAAACTGGCAGAGAAATTCCGGAGAATCGCACCAGGGGACGATCTTGACCTCGCCCTGGATGCCGTGGGTGTTGACGATCTGACCTGCTTCTAAAAATTGATTTTTCATCGGTATCACCCCGAATCGTACAAAATCTGCAAGATATGAAAAAGCCGACCGACCACAGGGTCGGTCGGCTTTTTCATATCCGGGGGGAGGCCCCCGGAGTTAGTCGACGATATCGACGGAAACCTTGGTGCCCTGGCGCTGGGCCACGGAGCGCATCAGCGTGCGGATCTCCTTGGCAATGCGGCCCTGGCGGCCGATCACCTTGCCCATGTCCTCGGGGGCCACCCGAAGCTCCAGGATGGTCTCGCTCTCACCTGCGTGCTCGGTGACCTCCACGGCGTCGGGGTGGTCCACCAGATTGCGGGCGATATAGGTGAGCAGTTCCTTCATGCCAGCTGTGCCCTCCTATCAGATGGCGCCAGCTTTTTTCAGCAGAGCCTTCACGGTCTCAGTGGGCTGAGCGCCGGTCTTGATCCAAGCCTGGGCGCGCTCGGCGTCCACCTTGATCTCGGCGGGCTGGGTCAGAGGATTGTAAGTGCCGATCTCCTCGATGAAACGGCCGTCACGGGGATAGCGGGAGTCAGCCACCACGATGCGGTAGAAGGGAGCCTTCTTGGCGCCCATACGACGCAGTCTGATCTTAACCATTGTATCTTCACCTCCATGTAATCGTAAAGCATATCTATGGAAACGCGGCGTGGCGCGTTTACCACCGTTTAGAAGGGCAGACCAGGCATTTTGCCCAGCTTACCCAGTTTCCCCAGCTTGCCAAGACGCTTCATCTGCTTGCCGGAGAACTGTTTGCTCATCTGCTGCATCATGTCGAACTGCTTGAGCAGACGGTTGATGTCCACCACCTGGGTACCGGAGCCGGCGGCGATGCGCTTTTTCCGGCTGTTGTTGAGCAGGGAGGGGTCCTCCCGCTCGGCAGGGGTCATGGACAGGATAATGGCTTCGGTGCGGGCCAGGGACTTCTCGTCCACGTTAGCACCTTCCAGAGCCTTGGCGTTGACGCCGGGGAGCATCCCCGCAATGTCGGACAGGGAGCCCATGCTCTTGATCTGCACCAGCTGATCGTAGAAGTCCGAGAGGGTGAAGCGGTTTTTCCGCAGCTTCTGCTCCAGCTCGGCGGCCTTCTTGGCGTCAAAGGTCTGCTGGGCCTTCTCGATGAGGGAGAGCACGTCGCCCATGCCCAGGATACGGGAGGCCATCCGGTCGGGGTAGAAGATGTCCACCTGGTCCAGCTTCTCACCCTGGCCCACGAACTTGATGGGCTTGCCGGTAACAGCTTTGATGGAGAGGGCTGCGCCGCCCCGGGCGTCGCCGTCCAGCTTGGTGAGCATGACGCCAGTGATATCCAGAGCCTCGTCAAAGGCCTTGGCGGCGTTTACCGCGTCCTGACCGATCATGGCGTCCACGATGAGCAGGATCTCGGTGGGGTCAATGGCCGCCTTCATGTCCTTGAGCTGTTCCATCAGCTCCTCGTCCACGTGGAGACGGCCGGCGGTGTCGATGAATACGATGTCGTTGCCGTGCTTCTTGGCGTGCTCAATGCCCGCCTTGGCGATGTCGATGGGGTCGATCTGACCCATCTGGAACACAGGCACGTCTACCTGGGAGCCCACAACCTCTAGCTGAGTGATGGCGGCGGGGCGGAAGGTGTCGCAGGCCACCAGAAGGGGCCGCTTGCCCTGCTTTTTCAAAAAGCCCGCCAGCTTGGCGCCGTTGGTAGTCTTGCCGGCGCCGTTGAGGCCGCACAGCATCACAACCGTGGGGGGCTTGGGAGAGATGGTCAGCTTGGTGCTTTCGCCGCCCATGAGATTGGTCAGCTCTTCGTTGACGATCTTGACGATCATTTGAGCGGGAGTCAGGCTCTCCAGTACGTCGGAGCCCACGGCCCGCTCGGTGACAGAGGCCACAAACTGCTTGACCACCTTGAAGTTTACGTCGGCCTCCAGCAGGGCCATCCGGATCTCCTTCATGGCCTCCTTTACGTCGGCCTCGGTGAGACGGCCCTTGCCCCGCAGCCGCTTAAAGGCGGCGGACAGCTTTTCGGTCAGTCCTTCAAATGCCATGGGGTCACTCCTGTTTCAGCTGATCCAGAACACTGCGGATGCGGTTGCACTGGATCTCAACCTCGTCGTCCTGCCAGCGCTGGTCGTTGCGCTGGGCGATGGCGTTCACCGCCTCTTCCACCTCCAGGAACTGCTGCTGCATCTTGTGGAAGCGCTTGATGATGCCGGTTTTGTCCTCCAGCTCGGTGAGGATGGCCTCGGCCCGGACAATCACGTCCCGGACGCCTTGGCGGGTGATGCCGTAGTTCTCGGCAATCTCAGCCAGAGAGAGGTCCTCATTGTAGTAGAGGTCGTAGAATTCCTTCTGTCGGTCGGTGAGCATATCTCCATAAAAATCATAGAGCAGAGCCATGCGGTAGGCCTGGTTCTTCATGGTACACCCTCCTTCAGTAAGTCGTTCTGTAAAGGAAGTAAAGTTTCAAAGCTTTACAACAGAGGTGATGATACACGATTTTCCTCCGTTTGTCAAGGGGGAACGGGGGAATTCTTTTCTTTTTTTCGCCCCGGTCCGGGCTGGTGGCGGACGCATATTTTTCCCCTGCCGGTAAAGACTAGAGCCATTGAAGAAAAGGAGGTTACACCCGTGAAAACCCGTATCCTGACGGCCGCAGCGCTGACGGCCGCCCTGCTCACCGCGGCCCTGCCTGCCTCGGCGCTCTTTCTGGACCAGGAGGAGACCAGCCCCACGGTGCTGGACGTGGTGAAGAACGGTATGGCCACCGAGACCATCGCCTTCCAGTCCTCAGACTTTGTGGTGGAGGGGGAGGGCGCTCTGGACGCCATCGTGATCACCCAGCTGCCCGAAGAAGGCATACTCACCGTGGGCGGCCAGATGGTGGGAGAGGGGGATGTGATCGCCATGACTGCCGTGGACGGCCTGCGCTTCACCCCCTCTGTTACCCCCACCGCTCTGGAGGCCAGCTTTACCTTTCAGCCACTCTTTGCCGACGGTGAGCCGGGACAGGAGGTTGGGGTGGAGGTCCATCTGCTGACCGAGGCCAACGGCGCCCCGGTGGCGGAGAATCTGGAGCTGTCCACCTATAAAAATGTGGCGGTCACCGACCGCTTTTCCGCCGTGGACCCGGAGGGTGACCTGCTGACCTACCGGCTGGTGAAGAAGCCCGCCCGGGGTTCGGTGACCATCGGGGAGGATGGCCAGTTCGTCTACACCCCCTATGAAAACAAGACCGGCAAGGACTCCTTCACCTATATTGCCATGGACACAGTGGGCAACGCCTCCGACCCGGCTACAGTCAAAGTAAAGATCGAAAAGCCGGACACCAAGGTGACCTACGCCGATCTCAGCGGTCACCCGGCTCACAAGGCGGCCATCCGCCTGGCGGAGGAGGGTGTCTTTGTCGGCGAGTGCATGGGAGGGGAATACTTCTTCCAGCCTGACGCCGCTGTCACCCGCAGCGAGTTTGTGGCCATGGCTATGAATGCTGCCGGGGTGGAGTCCCTGGAGGGGGTGTTCCGCACCGGCTTTGCCGACGACGAGAGCATTCCCACCTGGGCCAAGCCCTATGTGTCCTCCGCCCTGAAGTGCGGTCTGGTCCAGGGCACCACCGATGATGAGGGCCGGGTGGTGTTCCGGGCCGATGATTCCATCACCACCGCCGAGGCGGCGGTGCTGCTGGACCGGGTGCTGTCCGTCACCGACGTGGACGCCCAGACCTTTGCCGCCGACGCTCCCGCCTGGGCGGCTCAGTCGGCGGCCAACCTGTCCACCTGCGGGGTGCTGCCGGCGGAGGCCGGCCTCACGGAAACTCTGACCCGTGGAGAGGCGGCCCAGCTGCTGTGCGCCGCCCTGGATCTGCTGGACAGCCGGGACACCGGCTGGTTTTAAAGGAAATATGAGAAAAACGGCCGCCATCGGCGGCCGTTTCCCTTTATGCACGGGGGCGCAGTTTATACCATATGATAAAAAGAAGTAACCCGGCAAGGCAGATTCCGCCGCCCAGCCAGAAGGACCAGGACAGATTGATTTCCGCCAGAGCACCGAACGCCAGGTTGGTACCAACTCCCACCCCATCTATGATCATGGCCTGGACACTGAGGGCGGTGGCCCGGTGGGGTGTGGTCACCTGCTTGTTTTGCAGCTCCATCAGGAAGGGCTGGCACAGGGTATTGCACAGCCGCAGAGTGAGAATGGCACAGATGGAGGGGAGAGGGGCAGTGGTCAGAGCCAGGGCGATACAGGCCAGTACCCCGCCGCCGCAGAGCAGCACCGCCGTTCCCACGGTGCCTGTCCGGCGGGTGAGTCGGGCGGACCAGATTCCCGCCATGCCCAGTACTGTGGCGGCGATATAGAGGGCACCAATGGCCCAATCGGGCAGGCCGGCGCGGGCATATTGCAGCTGATTTAAAAAGGTGGTGATGGTCTGGTGGGCCTCGGAGAGGAGGGCCGCCGACAGGAGAAAGAGGAGCAGACGTCGATTGGTCAGCGTCTGGCGCAGGATATCCAGGGTCAGCCGTGGAGAGAAGGGGGCGGGTGACTTCACCTCGGTGAGCCCCAGGGCGCACAGGGCGGCGGCGCCATAGCTGAGGACAGTGAGGCCCCCCGCCAGGGCGTAGTTGTCTCCGACAAACAGGGAGAAGATGAGGGCGGCGATGAGCAGCCCGGCGGTCTGGAGGCTGTTGTACCACCCAAAAACCTGCTGGCTGTCCTGCTCGCCTCTGGAGAGGTAGAGAATGCTGGTGTCTACCCCGGACATCCCGGCTACCACCACGCTGAGCATGACCCGCTCCAGCAGGAAGCCGCCGAAGCCGTCTGCCTGCCAGAACACGATTTTGGACAGGAAATAGAGAAAACAGCACCCGATCATGGTGCGTTTGTACCCCAGCTGGTCGGCCAGGATCCCCCAGGGCACCTCCAGCAGGATGCACAGAGCCAGGGAGATGCTCTCAATGAGGGTGATCTGGGCGATAGACACGCCCTGCGCTTCCCGGTAGAGGGTGGCCACAGGGCCGTAAAAGACCATGCCCTGCAAGAGGGCGATGGCGTACATACATCTTAAATTCCGTTTCATGAAAAAGATCCAATCCTTCCTGAATTTCTGCATCAAAACAAGGCGCTGGATCACAGCGCCGGGATGTTAGGATGCACCTCAGATGGGATTGGACCGATACATCATAGTTGCTTCACTCTATGAAAGGAAGTTCTGGGTTCAATGTAGCAGAATGGCGGAGGAATGTCAAGCGGTAGGGTATGACCACCGAAAAAAGAAAGATTTCATGCACAGATAGTCGAAAGGTAGTTGAGTATAGAGGTAAAGCGTGCTATAATATACCATTAGCGCGTATCATATTGTATCAAACTGGCAACTGAGGTGTATTATGAAGATCGTAGTTTTGGCCGGGGGTCTGTCCCCAGAGCGGAACGTGTCCCTTTCCACCGGCACCATGGTGACCGAGGCCCTGCGGGCTCTGGGCCATCGGGCGGGACTCATCGATATGTTTTTCGGCCTGGAGCAGGGCTGTGCAGACGAGTCTTTCTTTGATGCGCCGGTGCCCGAATCCTTTAAAAAGATCAGCCGGGAGGCCCCTGACCTGGAGCAGATCAAGGCCAGCCGTCCCGGCGACAGCAAGAGCGTGTTTGGCCCCGGTGTGCTGGAGCTGTGCCAGATGGCCGATCTGGTGTTCCTGGCCCTCCACGGCACCTGCGGCGAGGACGGCAAGGTCCAGGCTGCCTTTGACCTGATGGGCATCCCCTACACCGGTGCGGGCTACCTGTCCAGCGCCATCGCCATGGACAAGGACCTGACCAAGCGGATGGTGGCCGACGTGGTGAATACCCCCGGCTGGAAGACCGTGGAGTACAAGGCGGAGGACATTGAGGGCCTGGTCAAGACCGCCCGGCTGCCTCTGGTGGTAAAGCCGGTAGCCAGCGGGTCCTCCATCGGTGTGTCCATCGCCTATACCGCCGACGAGCTGCGCAAATCCCTCACCGACGGCCTGACCCTGGGAGGCCGCACCGTGCTGGAAGAGTATGTGAAGGGCCGTGAGATCCAGGTGGGCATCCTGGACGGCAAGGCCCTGCCCTCCATCGAGATCATCCCCAAGGAGGGCTTCTACGACTACGCCAACAAGTATCAGCCCGGTGCGGCTCTGGAGGTGTGCCCCTCGGAGATTCCGGCGGAGTGGGAGGAGAAGCTCCGCGCCGCCGCCCTGCGGGTGTATGAGACCCTGGGCCTGTCCGTCTATTCCCGGGCCGACTTCATCGTCACCAGCGACGGTGAGCCCTGGTTCCTGGAGATCAACACCCTGCCCGGCATGACCCCCACCAGCCTGCTGCCCCAGGAGGCCGCCGCGGTGGGCATTGATTACAACAGCCTGTGCCAGCGCATTGTGGAGGCCTCCCTGGAGGCCAGAAAACAGGGCCGGTAAACCGGCATCCGGAACGAGAGAGATTGAAGGAGACAACAACATGGAGCCGATGACCATACGAGAGATCATGGAAGCGGTAGGCGGCAGCCTGCTGGGTGAGTTCGGAGATCTGAACCGGGCGGTGAGCCGGGTGGAGACCGACAGCCGTACCATCCATCCCGGTTCTCTGTTCATCCCCCTGGTGGGAGAGCGCTTTGACGGTCATGCCTACATCAACGCCGCCCTGGAAGGGGGCGCTGACGGGTGCTTCACCCAGCGGGAGCGGGACAGCTATCTGCCCGGCAAGTTCTATATTAAGGTGAAGTCCACCCACCGGGCCCTGCGGGATCTGGCCAAGTATTACAAGCAGAAATTCCCCATCCCTGTGGTAGCCATTACCGGCTCGGTGGGCAAGACCACCACCAAGGACATGGTGGCGGCGGTGCTGGGGGAGAAGTACAACGTCCTCAAGACCGAGGGCAACCTGAACAACGACATCGGGGTGCCCATGACCCTGCTGCGGCTCAAGCCGGAGCACCAGATCGCCGTACTGGAGCTGGGCATGAACCACGCCGGAGAGATCGACTATCTCTCCGCCATTGTGGAGCCCGACATGATCCTCATGACCAACATCGGCGACTCCCACATCGAGCATTTCGGCTCCCGGGAGAAGATCCTGGAGGCCAAGAGTGAGATCTTCCACCACGCCAAGCCGGGCGCGCCCGCCGTCATCAACGGCGACGACCCGCTGCTGAACACCCTGCCCGGCAAGCTGGACCACCCCTTTATCCGGGTGGGCTCCGCCCAGGGGCTGGACTACCGGGCAGTGGATCTGGCCAGCGACGGCAAGAGCCGGATCAGCTGTAAGGTGGAAACGCCTGACGGTGATTTCCCGGTGGAGATCCCGGCTCTGGGTGACCATATGATTTATCCTACCCTGATGGCGGCGGCGGTAGGCCAGCACTTCGGCCTGACCGCTCAGGAGATCGCCGACGGAGTGCTCCACTTCGCCCCCACCAAGATGCGGATGAACATCCTCACCCGTGGGGATGATATCACCATCCTCAATGACACTTACAACGCCAATCCCCAGTCCATGCGGGCGGCGGTGGAGGTGCTCTCCAACGCCAAGGGGGAGTACAAGGTTGCGGTGCTGGGCGATATGTTTGAGTTGGGCCCCCTGGCTCCCGCCCTACATGCCGGCATCGGCGAGTACTTGGCCAAGGCGGGCATCCACTGCCTGGTAGCAGTGGGCGAGCTGTCCAAGCATATTTACGATGCCGCCAAGGCGGCAGGTGTGCCGGTGTGCTGGCACTGCGCCGACAAGGCAGAGGCCAAGCCGGTACTGGACAGCGTGGTGCGCCCTCACGCTACCATTCTGGTAAAGGCCTCCCGGGGCATGGCCCTGGAGGAGCTGGTGGAGTACCTGCTGACCATCACCAAAGAGGCGTAATGGCGAAAAAAAGACCTTCCCCCCACCGGGGGAAGGTCCTGATGCTATCTGTGTTATCCAAACAGCTTCTGCAGATTCTCCTTGAAGGGCGGATAGATGACGCCCTTCTCGGTGATGATGCCGGTGACCAGGCTGTGGGGGGTCACGTCAAAGGCGGGGTTGTACACCTCCACCGTGGCCGGCGCGGTCTGGACTCCGTACAGGGTACGTACCTCGTTCTTGTCCCGCTCCTCAATGGGGATGCGGTCGCCATCCGGGATCGTCAGGTCGATGGTGGAGCAGGGGAGTGCCACATAGAAAGGAACCCCGTGATGGTGGGCGTTCACCGCCACCGAGTAGGTGCCGATCTTGTTGGCGAAGTCCCCGTTGGCCGCCATCCGGTCGCAGCCCACCACCACCATGTCGATCTTGCCCTTGGCCATCAGGCTGGCAGCCATGTTGTCGGCAATGAGGGTGGCGGGGATGTGGTCGGTGACCAGCTCGTAGGCGGTGAGCCGGGCACCCTGGAGCAGGGGACGGGTCTCATCTGCGTAAACCATGTCCACTTTACCCTGCTCGTGGGCGGCCCGGATGACTCCCAGAGCGGTACCGTAGCCGCCGGTGGCCAGGGCTCCGGCATTGCAGTGGGTAAGGATGTGGGCGTGATCAGGCACCACAGAAGCGCCATAAAGGCCCATAGCTTTACACATAGCCACGTCTTCCTGATGGATGGCAATGGCTTCCGCAATCAGGGTTTCCGGATCGCCGCCGCAGGCTTCGGCTTTGCGGGCCATCCGGTCCAGAGCCCAGAACAGATTGACCGCCGTGGGACGGCTGGCGGCCAGGACGGCCTTGGCCTCGGCCAGGTCCTCCCCGGCCAAAGCGGCCAGGCAATAGGCGTAGGCGGCGGTGACGCCAATGGCGGGTGCACCCCGCACTACCATGGTGCGGATGGCATTGGCCACCGGCCGGTAATCGGTGTAGGGGAGCCAGGTCTCTTCCACCGGAAGCTTTGTCTGATCAAGTAAGTAAAGGGTATTTCCTTCCCAACGGATCGCGTCCATAGAGAACTCCTCCTTGTGATGCGGCCCCGGCGGACCGGGGCGTTTTGTTCCAACCGATTGTACCACACACACCATTTGGAGGCAAGCAATGATCGATATCTCCGTCTCGAACCTGTCCAAAGAGTTCGAGGTAGGCAAAAAAATATTGGACGGCCTCACCTTCCAGATCGACCAGGGGGAACGGGTGGGTTTGCTGGGCAAAAACGGCGCCGGCAAGACCACTTTGTTCAAGATCCTTACCGGCGAGCTGGACTGGGACGACGGTGAGGTCCACATCGCCCCTGGCAAGGGGGTGGGGCTTATCTCCCAGATCCCCGTCTATCCGCCGGAGTACACGGTGGAGGACGTGCTCCAGACCGCTTTCGGGCGGATCCGGGCCATGGAGCGGGAGATGGCGGAACTGACTGAGCGCATGGGCCGGGACAGCGACCCGGCTCTGCTGCGGCGGTACGATGCCCTCACTGCCGCCTTTGAGGCGGGGGGCGGTTATGATACCATCACCCCCCTGAATAAGGTGTGCAATGGCCTGGAAATTTCCCAGGATATGCGCAGTCAGCTCTTTTCCTCCCTGTCCGGCGGCGAAAAAACCCGGGTCAACCTGGCGCGGCTCATTCTGGAGGACACCGATATCCTGCTGCTGGACGAGCCCACCAACCATCTGGACCTGCGGGCCACGGAGTGGCTGGAGGAATATCTGGACAAGTATAAAGGTACTGTCCTTGCCATCTCCCATGACCGCTGGTTTCTGGACCGGGTGGTCAAGCGGGTCATTGAGATCCAGGACGGCAAGGCGGAGTTCTACGAGGGCAACTACTCCTTCTACGTGGTGGAGAAAGAGCACCGCTACCAGGAGAAGCTGAAGCAGTACGAGAAGGAACAGGCCAAGATCGAGCAGCTGGAGAAGGCCTCCCAGCAGCTGCGGATCTGGGCCTACTCAGGCAACGACAAGACCTTCAAGCGGGCCCAGTCCATGGAGAAGCGGATTGAGCGCCTGCGTACCACCGACAAGCCCGCCAAGGAGCGCCGCCTGGATATGAAGTTCGGGGAGCGGGAGTTCCGGGGCGACGAAGTTTTGACCATCAAGGAACTGAAAAAGTCCTTTGACGGGCGCACCCTCTTCGACCACGTCAATCTGGAGGTGGTGGGCGGCGAGCGCATCGCCCTGCTGGGAGATAACGGCACCGGCAAATCCACCCTGCTGAAGATTTTGCTGAAGGAGGAGGAGCCAGACTCCGGAAAGCTAAAGATGGGGCCAACTGTAAAGGTGGGTTACCTGCCCCAGATCATCCATTTCTCCCACCCGGAGCGCAACCTGGTGGACACCATGATTTACGATCAGGACTGTTCCACGCAAACCGCCCGCAACCGGCTGGCCGCCTTCAACTTCCGGGGGGAGGATGTGTTTAAGCCGGTGTCCGCCCTGTCCGGCGGCGAACAGAGCCGCCTGCGGCTGTGTATGCTGATGGATGAGCAGATCAACCTGCTTATCCTGGACGAGCCCACCAACCATCTGGATATTGCCAGCCGGGAGTGGATTGAGGAGGCGGTGGCCGACTACGAGGGCAACCTGCTCTTCGTATCCCACGACCGCTACTTCATCAAGCAGTTCGCCACCCGGATCTGGATGCTGGAGGATGGACATATCACCGACTTCCGGGGCACCTTTGAGGAGTTCCGGGCAGCCCGGGAGCGGGCCAAGGCCCAGGCTGCCGCCCCGGTGAAGGCGGAGCCGGAGAAGCCCAAGAAGGAGAAGCCCAAGCGCCCCGGCGGCACCAAGGAGCTGGAGAAGCAGGTAGCCGCGGCGGAGCGGGCGGTGGCCAAGGCGGAGGAGCGGCAGTACGAACTGTCCCTGAAGGCTGAGGAGGTGGCCTCCAACTATCTGGAGCTCCAGAAGGTGTATGAGGAGCAGAAGGCGCTGGAGGACGAGATCGCCACCCTGTACACCAGGTGGGAGACCCTGGCCGCAGAATTGGAAGAGGCCAGAGGATGAGACGAAAGAAACAGTATTACCGCCCCTACGGAGGGCGCAGAAAGCCGGTATGGCTGCTGGCTCTGCTGGCGGCGGTGCTGGCCGCTCTGCTGAGTTTTGCGGTGCTGCTGGGCGTGGTGCTGTCTGGCGCCCACGACAGTATCACCGGCGAACCCAAGGTGATGGTGATCCTGGGCTGCAAGGTGGAGTCCTGGGGGCCGTCCATCCTGCTCCAGGACCGGCTGGACAAAGCTCTGGACTACCTGGAGGATCACCCGGACCTGACCATCGTGGCCTCTGGCGGACAGGGCTCCGATGAGCACCAGAGCGAGGCCCAGTGTATGTACGACTATCTGACCGACCACGGGGTGGATGGAAACCAGATCCTGCTGGAGGACCAATCCCACAACACCTGGGAAAACATCCGCTTTACCCAGGCGCTGCTGGAGCGGGAGGGGATCGACACCAGCCAGATGCTGGTGGTGTCCAACGGCTTCCACCTGACCCGGGTGAGGATGCTGTGGGACAGGGCATGGGAGGGCGATTACACCCTGTCCACCCTGGCGGCCCCCAGTTCCCACATTCCATCCCGGCTGAAGATGTACATCCGGGAGCCGTTGGCTCTGGTCAAGTCCTATTTCTTTGACAGGTGATATGATTTGGATATGCAGCAAAAACTAAGCGCCCTGGACCTGCGTTTTGCCAGTATCGAGGCCCAGCTGGGAGCGGGTGAGACCTATAATGACCCGGCCCTGGTGGCTAAGCTCAATAAGGAGCAGCGGGAGCTGGAGCCGGTGGTCACTGCCTGGCGGGCCTATACCCGCCGTCAGCAGGACCTGAAGGACGCGGAGGAGCTGATGGGCGATCCCGACATGAAGGAGCTGGCCCAGGAGGAGTATCAGCAGGCCAAGGAGGACATCGCACGGCTGGAGGATGAGATCCGCATCCTGCTGCTGCCCCGGGATCCCAACGACGACAAAAACGTCATTGTGGAAATCCGGGCCGGAGTAGGAGGGGAGGAGGCGGCCCTGTTTGCCCACTCCCTGTTCCGGATGTACTCCATGTACGCCGACGCCCGCCGCTGGAAGGTGGAGGTAGACTCGGTGAATGAAACCGAGCTGGGCGGCGTCAAGGAAATCTGCTTTACCATTGAGGGAGACGGGGCCTACTCCCGCCTGAAATTTGAAAGCGGAGTACACCGGGTCCAGCGGGTGCCCGAGACCGAGTCGGGCGGGCGCATCCATACCTCCACTGCCACCGTGGCGGTGCTGCCCGAGGTGGACGAGGTGGACTTTGAGCTCAACCCCGCCGACATTGAGATGCAGGTGTTCCGCTCCTCCGGCGCGGGCGGACAGCACGTCAACAAGACCTCCTCTGCTGTGCGGCTGATTCACAAGCCCACCGGCACGGTAGTGGAGTGCCAGCAGGAGCGCAGCCAGTTCCAGAACCGGGACAAGGCCATGCAGATCCTGCGCTCCCGGCTGTATGAGGAGAAGGTACGGGAGCAGGAGGAGTCCCTGACGGCGGAGCGCCGCAGCCAGGTGGGCACCGGAATGCGGAACGAGCGTATCCGCACCTACAATTTCCCTCAGGGACGGCTCACCGATCACCGCATTGGCCTGACCCTGTATAAGCTGGAGAATGTGATGAACGGCGACCTGGACGAGATCATCGATGGACTGGTTACCGCTGACCAGGCCGAGCGGCTCAAACACAGCCAGGAGGAATAAACGGGAGGCATCCCGGAATCCTAGAAAAGGAGCACTGACCATGGAACTGATCATTCATTTCAATACCCTGCCGGAGGGGCTGACCCTGGATCTGGTACGGGACGATCTGGCGAACCTGCTGGAGGACGACGGCTGGCTCACCGGCTCGGGCGCCGACTATCTGGAGCTGGAGCTGGAGGACGAGAAGGTCAACCCCAAATACGGCATTCTCACCGTGAAGGGCTATCTGCAAAAGGCCAAATTCGCCCCCGATACCACCATTGAACTGGCGGGCACGCCGGTGGGCATCTACGAATAACAAAGGAGACTTGGGTATGAAAAAGGCCATTGGCATCCTGCACATCCTGTCCGGTGCCGCCCTGCTGGCGGCAGGTATCCTGACGGTGGTACAGAGGGACCGCCGTCGCCGCCGCCGTCATCGGTTTTGAGAAAGCGGTGAGGAAGGATGCATACCCTGCGTTTGAACGATAAGCAGATCGGGGAGGCGGCGGACATCCTCCGCCAGGGAGGTCTGCTGGGCATCCCCACTGAGACGGTGTACGGCCTGGGGGCCAACGGGCTGAACAGCGAGGCGGTAGGTCACATTTTTGCGGCCAAGGGCCGTCCCCAGGACAACCCGCTGATTCTTCATATCCCCACCGCCGACTGGCTGGAGCGCTACTGCGAGGACATCCCGGAGGCAGCCTATGCCCTGGCCGACAAATTCTGGCCCGGTCCTATGACCATGATCCTCAAGCACAAGCCCATTGTGCCTGCCGCTGTTACCGCCGGACTGGACACAGTGGGGATGCGCTGCCCGGCCCATCCGGTGTGCCGGGCTATCATCGCTGCCGCGGATGTGCCGGTAGCTGCTCCGTCGGGCAATACTTCCGGGCGGCCCAGCCCCACCAATATGGCGGATATGCTGGAGGATATGGACGGCAAGATCGACGGCATCGTGGACGGCGGCCCCTGCTCCGTGGGGGTGGAGTCCACCATTATCGACCTGACCGAGCAACCGCCCAGGCTGCTGCGTCCCGGTGGCATCACCTTGGAGCAGCTGAAGAGTGTACTGGGCGAGGTGGCGGTGGACCCGGCAGTGACCCGGCTTATGGGTGCCGGGGAGCAGCCTAAGGCCCCCGGCATGAAGTACCGCCACTACGCACCCAAAGCGCCGGTGACGGTGGTTCAGGGTGCGCCCGAGACGGCGGCCCGGTACATCCAGACCCATATGGACCCCGGCGACGGGGTGATCTGCTTTGACGAGTATACCCATCTGTTTGAGGGCCACCCCCTGGAGCAGCTGGGCCCCAGCACCGACGTGCCCGAGCAGGCCAGACGGGTGTTTGACGCCCTGCGTTGGTTTGACGGCACCGACGTGACACACATCTGGGCCCAGTGCCCCGACGCCACCGGCATTGGTCTGGCGGTGGCCAACCGGCTCAACAAGGCGGCCGGATTCCATATCATCCGGGCTGATCAGCCCGATTAACGAAGATGGCCGTGTTTTCACGGCCATCTTTTTTCAAAGTGTTGAAAGGATTCCGTCCTTTGGTTCGTATTCAGGGTGAAACCAAATGAAGTAAGGAGGAATTCACATGAAGAAAATCCTGATGGGTACCGCCATTGCCGCTCTGGTGCTGACGGTGGGAGTGACCGGCGCCTTTGCCGCCGGGGGGCAAAATTATGTGGACGCCAACGGCGACGGGATCTGTGACAACCGGGGGAACTATTGCCGGTTTGTAGATACCGACGGCGATGGGGTGTGTGACTACCATGGTACAAGCTGCCGGTATGGCGGTGGGTACAGTGGACACGGCTGCCACGGCGGCGGCCATCACGGCTGGTAACAGGTCCGGCTGAGCCGAAGGGGAGGTGAGGGTGTCCATGCGAAGCGAAGAGGAGACCAATCAGGCCGTGGAGCGGTATGGAGATACCGTCCGGCGGCTGTGCATGATCCATCTGAAGAACGAGGCGGACACCCAGGACATCTTCCAGACGGTGTTTTTGAAGTATCTGCTCCACGACAAGCCCTTTGAAAGCGGCGAGCATGAGAAGGCCTGGTTCATCCGGGTGGCCCTCAATGCCTGCAAGGACCTGCTCCGCAGCTTTTTCCGCAGAAATACCGTGCCTCTGGAGGAATTGACCGGCCAGGCCGACCAGCTTACCGGCCAGGGGCAGGAGGTGCTGGCCGCCGTGCTGGCGTTGCCCCAGAAGGAGCGGCAGGTGGTATACCTCCACTACTACGAGGGCTATACCGCCCCGGAGCTGAGCCGCCTGCTGGGTAAGAACGTGAACACCATCTACACCACTCTGGCCCGGGCCAGGGCGCACCTGAAGGAAACGCTGGGGGGTGAGGACCATGGATGAGCAGATCCGGGAGGCCTTTGGGCAGCTTCACGCCGGAGAAGCCATGAAGGAAAATACCCGGGCCGCCCTGGACCGGGCGCGGAGCCGCCGCCACCGGCCTGTGGGCTACCTGGCCGCGGCGGCGGCCTGCCTGGTGTTGCTGCTGGTGGGACTGGGTGGATACCGTTACTACTTTATACCAACCACCTATCTCAGCGTGGACATCAATCCATCCCTGGAACTGGGGATCAACAGGTTTGATAGGGTAGTGACCGTCCGCGCCTGGAATGAGGACGGTCAGGAGCTGGCCGACAGCCTGGACCTGAGATTGATGGACTACCAGGAGGCCCTGGAACAGCTGGTAGCCAGTGAGAGCATTGCTGACCGGCTGGCTGCAGGTGAGCTGTTGTCCATCACCGTGGCGGGGGAGGACGAGGTCCAGTGCAGCCGGCTGCTGGCGGGGGCGGAGGACTGTACTGCCGGGCAGGAGAATGTCCAGTGCCATCATGGGGATGCGGAAGCGCTGGAGGAGGCCCACCATGCCGGGCTGTCCCTGGGCAAGTACCAGGCGTTTCTGGAACTTCAGGCTCTGGACCCCACTGTGACGGCGGAGGATGTGGCGGGGCTGACCATGCGGCAGATCCGGGACTGGATTGGATCGCTGGAGCAGGGAAACATTGTAGAGAGTGCCCCGACGGGGAACGGCCACGGCCATCACCACGGCTGGTCCGAGCATGAATAGCGATAAAATCGGGACGGCGAATAAAGCTTCGCCGTCCCGATTTTTCGGCTTTGGAAAAAATCGTTTTCCAAAGGGGCGGAACTTGTGGTATACTAATTAGGCTGCGGATGTGGAGAAGCCGCCACAATTTACAAATCGCTCACACACCCCTTGTGCAGTGTAGTATAATAAGCGCAAAAGCCGCAGATATGCAGCTGTGCATTTCATGCACCTGCTCTTTGCGCAGCAAAGGGCAGGTTGCGTTTGTTACACCATGACTAAGCCGGCAGAGCCGGCTTTCGCCGGATATCTGGCGGGCAAGCGGTGAAGCCGCTTGCTGTCATGGTATACTAACTGCTGGAGGCGAAGGACATGAAACGCATCGGCATCACCGGCCCCACCGGGGCGGGTAAGACCACCGCCCTCAACGTATTGACCGAACTGGGGGCCCATATCATTGACGCCGATCAGGTGTATCATGACCTGCTGGCCCACAGCACTCCCATGGGGGACGCCCTGACGGCCCGTTTCGGTTCTGCTATCCTGGATGAGACGGGACAGGTGGACCGGAAGGCCTTGGGCAGTGTGGTCTTTGCCGATCCCACCGCTTTGGCCGACCTTAATGCCATTACCCATCGATTTATCATCGAAGAGATCGACCGGCAGGCCGCCCAGGCAGAGACGGACGGACGGTCGGCGGTAGCCATCGATGCCATCGCCCTCATCGAAAGCGGCGTAGGGGAGACCTGCGACGCGGTGGTGGGTATTCTGGCTCCCAGGGAGATCCGTATCCGCCGCATCATGGCCCGGGAGGGTATCCCGGAGGACTACGCTCGCAAGCGGGTGGAGGCCCAGCAGGGGGACGGTTTTTTCCGGGCCCACTGTACCCACATTCTGGAGAACCAGGGCACGGCGGAGGAATTTGGCCGAAAAGCCCTGGCTCTGTTTCAAACGCTGATCCCATAAGTTTTCTATATAGGAGGAATCTCACATGGAAGAGAAACAAAAGACCCCCGGTGAGCTGCGGCGGGAGGCCCTGCTCTATCAGCCCAAGAACGGCTATGACCGCCTGAATCCTGCGGAGGAGGCGGATCTGAACGCATATTGCGAGGACTACAAGAAGTTCCTGGACGCCGGCAAGACCGAGCGGGAGTGCGTGGACGAGACCGTCCGCCTGGCCGAGTATCACGGCTTCAAGCCCTTTGTCCGTGGTATGGCCCTCAATCCCGGCGACAAGCTGTATCGGGTGAACCGGGGCAAGGCCATCATGCTGGCCGTTATCGGTACCAAGCCCCTCAGCGAGGGCGTCAACATCGGCGCCGCCCACATCGATTCCCCCCGACTGGACCTGAAACCCAACCCCCTCTATGAGGACGCTGAGCTGGCCTTCTTTAAGACCCACTACTACGGCGGTATCCGCAAGTATCAGTGGGTCACCATCCCTCTGGAGCTCCACGGCGTGATCGCTCTGAAGGACGGTTCCACTGTGAAGGTGTCCATCGGTTCCGGAGAGGGCGAGCCCCGCTTCACCATCGATGACCTGCTGCCCCACCTGGGTGCTGAGCAGTCCAAGAAGCCTCTGGGCGAGGCCATTCCCGGCGAGAGCCTGAACCTGCTCATCGGCAGCCGTCCCTTTGCCGGTGACGAGGGCTCCGACCGGGTGAAGCTGGCCGTTCTGGACCTGCTCAACCAGAAGTACGGTATTACCGAGGAGGACTTTATCTCTGCCGAGCTGTCCGCCGTGCCCGCCTTCCAGGCCATGGATATCGGCTTTGACCGCTCCCTCATCGGCGCCTACGGCCACGACGACCGGGTGTGCGGCTTTGCCGCCCTGGCTGCCCTGTTTACCCTGGGCACCCCCGCCCGCACTGCCGTGTGTATGCTGGCCGATAAGGAGGAGATCGGCTCCGAGGGCGTGTCCGGTATGCAGTCCGCCGCCTTCGATACCTTCATGAGCGATCTGTGTGACGCCCAGCGGGTGACCCTGAAGGCCTGCTATGAGAAGTCCTTCTGCCTGTCCGCCGACGTGACCGCCGCCTTCGACCCCAACTTTGCCGACGTGTACGAGAAGCGCAACAGTGCCAAGGTCAACTATGGCATGGGCCTGTGCAAGTACACCGGCGCCCGGGGCAAGTCCGGCGCCTCCGACGCCTCCGCCGAGCTGGTAGCCTACACCCGCCGTGTGCTGGATCAGAACGGTGTGGTGTGGCAGATGGCCGAGCTGGGCAAGGTGGACGCCGGCGGCGGCGGCACCGTGGCCTGCTATATGGCTGAGCGTGACATCGACACCATCGACGCCGGCGTGCCTGTTCTGTCCATGCACGCCCCCTTCGAGACCGTGTCCAAGCTGGACTGCTATATGACCTACAAGGGCATGAAGGCGGTTTACGAAGCTCAGTAAGTAAAAAGCAAATAGGGAGCGCCCGGCCATCAGGCCGGGCGCTCCCTATTTGCTTGCCCGGACGGCAAAAAAGAACTGGCATGGGTTGATATACAAGGATAAATATGGTATACTACTTCCAACAAAAATAAAAATGGAAATGGAGTGGATCCCATGAAAAGACGCAGATTCTTGTCCCTGATGCTCTCTGTGCTGCTGTTGACGGCGGCCTTTGTGCCCGCCGGGGGCGCTGCCCAGGCGGCGGGCAGCGAGATCTCCGTGTATGTGGATGGGGCGAAGCTGACCTTCGACCAGCCGCCCGTCGCCCAGAACGGACGGGTGCTGGTGCCCTTCCGGGCCATTTTCGAGAAGCTGGGCGCTACAGTGGAGTGGGTACCAGAATATCAGGGAGTGGCGGCCCAGAGGGGCGATACCCTGATTGCCATGCAGTTGGGGAAAAATGTGCTGGCAAAGCAGGTGGGCGACGGTCAGGCCCAGTACTTCGAGTTGGATGTAGCTCCTATAGCTCTCAACGGCCGGACCCTGGTGCCCGTCCGGGCGGTGTCTGAGTCGTTGGACTGCAACGTGCAGTGGGACGGGGCCAACAACCGAGTGGTCATCACCTCCGGCGGCCAGTCGGCTGCCGCCGACCAAAACCGGGTGTACAAGGACATCACCTACAAGGAGGTCCGGAGCAGGGCGGTGTTTGACGGGGACATCCTCTACTTCTCCTTCGGGGGGCAGACCACGCTCTACCGGTATGACGGCGTCTCCGTCACCTCCTTCAACGCGGCGGTCTATCCCGCTGAGATCATTCCCTACGACGGGAAGGTCTACTACCATGGGAGCGGCAGCAATCAGGCCGTCTACCGCATCGATCCCGCCACCGGCGCCAGGTCCATCGTATTCAATCAGGACGGGAAACTGGAGATCGCGCAGATGATGATTTACCGGGACTATCTGGTAGTCACCGGCGAGAACGAGAACTCGGTGTACGCCGTGGACCTGAACACCGGCAGCAGCAGGCAGCTCTACCACAACGATGGGCTGTCCAATTACATCAATATGACGGCTGCGGGCGGCAAGATCTATCTCAGCGACTACTTCTATTCCAATGCCGCCTGGTCCCACTCCATCATTGAGGCCGATCCGGCCACCGGCGCCAGCCGGACTCTATATGACAACGTGGGGAGCGATCTCTTCTGCGCAGCGGACGGCTCGGGCATCTACTTTGATGACGACGGCGCCTATTACTTCCACAACGCCTCCACCGGCGTCCGTCAGAGTGTCAGCGAGAGCAGCTACAACGCTGCCGAGAATGGTTTCCGGCAGGCCAACGTCTATACCTGGACGGCGGATTGGCAGTATGGTCACAGCCAGACCAAGGTGGTGCGGGTCAACCGCAGCACCGACCTCCAGGAGGTGCTCTATCAGGGCAGCTACCAGTGCAGATGCCTGGCCAACAACGACTCCAAGGTGGTCTTTCTTGAGAGCCAGAGCGGCTTTACTGCCGGGTCCAGCTCCTGGGGCGCTACCTCCATCTATATTATGGACAGTAACGGCAGCAACGTGAAAGAGATATTCAACAACGGTACCAGTACCTCCGGCGGCAGCAGTTCCGGCAGCGGCGGCTCCGCCGTGGGCTCTGAGCCCTGCGCCGTCTGCGGCGGAGACGGAATGGTGACCTGCCCCTATTGCAGAGGCACCGGTCAGGGGCAGTCTATCTCCGTCATGGGGATCGAGACCCCTCAGAAGTGTACCTACTGCGGCGGAACCGGCCAGAGGCTGTGCAGCGGCTGTGGCGGTTCCGGTGTCAAAAACTAGATCAGATCAAAGAGAGAGGCAGGACGAAATGTCCTGCCTCTCTCTTTATCCAGGTGTGGTGCTGCGGCAGCGGGTGATCTCAAAGCCGCCGGTACAGGTACGTCCCTCCGCCAGGGTGCGGGCGGCATAGTCGTTGAAGTGCCACCACTCCGACTCCAGGGGCGTCATGCCCGCCTTGCGGAAATAACTCCGCAGGGCCAGAGCCGGGTCATTCATGGTGGAAGCCAGGGTTGTTTCGCCGGGACCAGTGGTGGAGGCTGCCGCCATACTCAGTTCATGGATGGGGGTGGGCATCTCATATTCCTGATACTCCACCGGTTTCATGTAGGAGTACCCGCCGGTGGTGCACAGCTGGGTTTGGGTGACCTTCACCAGGCTTACGTCCACCGCGAAGCCTTTCTGGTGGTTGGAATAGTCGGTGTTGATAAAGTAGGTCATGGACCAGGGCTTTGTGGTGATGCCCGCCTTTACTTCAGGATCCTGCTCCGCCAGAGCGGTGAGGGCCTTCACCACCGCCCGCTGGGCGGTGTAGGGCCGGTAGGCCTCGTACAGCTTCAGGCTGTTGCCCTGGGCCAGGGCCAGCTGCTGGGCGGCGCAGATCTTTTTGGCGGCGGCGTACAGCACCGGCATCAGGTACTGTTCCTGGTCAAAACGGGGATTGTATACCTTACCGTGATAGAGGGCTTTGCCGGTGATACCCGGGATGGTCTTGCCGGAGCTGGTATACCGGGAGGCATAGGAATTGGTGGCGTCATATACGATAGAAGGGACCACATCGGGCAGGTTGATCATGCAGAACCGGTGCTCCACCCACCCTGTGCCGTAGTCGGAGGACACCTTCCACCAGTTTTCCTTTTCCCCCAGGATGGTAAAGGAAGCACCGGCGGGGAGCACCGCGGCGGCCCCGGCGTAGGGATCGGCGGCGGGCTGGGCCTCAGAAAGCTGAGTCGTGGCCTGGGCCTGAACAGGGGAGGGCAGGGGACTGGCTTCCGGAGTGGGCGAGACGGACGGCTCCGCGGCTGGTGTCTCCGAAAGGGCCGGCTCTGGTGCGGAAGAACCAGAGGGCTCCGGTTCAGCGGAGAGGGCAGGTGTTGGAGCAGGTGTGGGAGAAGGCGTCACAACAGGCGTGGGGGAGGGGGTGGCTGTGGGGGTAGGCGCGGGAATGGCGGCCCACAGGCCCTGTTCTACCGCGGCATAGCCGGTGGCGCCGTAGACCGGCAGCTCCAGCCCGCCGGTCAGCTTGGGGACGCTCCGGTCCAGGGTATGGTCCTCATCCCACACAGGTACGGTTGGGGTGGGGGTCGGTGTAGGCTCCGCGCTGGGGGTGGGAGAAGGCTCCGGAGTGGTGGTGGGGATGGGAGTCTGCGTGGGGGAAGGCGAGGGCGGCGTTGGAGAGGGCTCCGGCTGTGGGGCGGCGCAGGCGGCCAGACCGGCCAGCAGGGCCAGGGCGCACAGCAGAGCGGCGGCGCGTCTCATCATACCCATTCTCCTTTATTGTTCCAGCATCTCAACCACACGGCTGAGCACAGTGGCGGCCTCGGCCCGGGTGGAGGTGGCCAACGGCATCAGAGCATTGCCGCTGCCGCCCTGGAACAGCCCGGCGGCGGAGGTGCGGGCGGCGGCTTCCAGGGCCCAGAAGGCAATGTCGCCGTCATCGGCAAAGCCCAGGCCGTTTTCGTCGGGCAGGTCCAGGCAGCGGTCGATGATGGTCATCATCTCCTGCCGGGTAATGGGTCGATCAGGGGCAAAGATGTTTTCATCGGAGCCAGCCACCAGACCCAGTCGGACGGCCTGATGGATGTAGTCGGCGGCCCAAGTGCCTTCCACGTCAGCAAAGAGGGGCTCCTCCACACCTTCGGGTGCCTGAGGCAGAGCATTCTTCTGCGCCAGGGCAGTGTACAGCATAGCGGTAAATTCCGCAATTTTTTCAACTGGTGGGAAAAAGGATGGAAAAACTCCGCCGGATATGATATGATAAAAACTAACCGCCCTGACGCAGTATACCGCGTACAGGGGCGATGTACCGGGGACGAACTCATTTTCAAACGGGTTTCGATTCCCAAAAATCGTGAATGGAGGAAGTCGTTTTGAGCTATTTGTTGGCCATCCTCATGGGGATCATCCAGGGTGTGGCGGAGTTTCTGCCCATCTCCAGCTCCGGCCACCTGGCCCTGTTCCAGCAGTTCTTTGGTATGGAGAACATAGAAGAAAAGTACATGATGTTTACGGTTATGCTCCACTTCGGTACCCTGATCTCGGTGCTGGTGGTCTACTGGAAGGAAGTGGTGGAGATGATCCGGGAGTTCTTCCTGGGCATCGCCGCCCTGGCAGGGAAGGACACCGGTACTCCGCCGCCTCCCGCCCGGCGGATGGTAATGCTCATTATCGTCGCCACCCTGCCCCTGTTTGTGATGGTGCTGCTCCAGGATGCGGTGAACGCCCTGTTTGCCAGCTCCATTATGGTGTCCATTGCGCTGCTGGCCACCGGCTGCATCCTCTTTTTCTCCGACCGGCTGGCCCACGGCCGCAAGACTGCCAAAAACGCTACCATCACCGACGCGCTCATCGTGGGCTGCGGCCAGGCGCTGGCGGTGATCCCCGGCCTGTCCCGCTCCGGTACCACCATCTCCGTGGGTATGCTGCGGGGCTTTGACCGGGCCTTTGCCGTCCGCTTTTCCTTCCTCATGTCCCTGCCCGCCATTGTGGGCGCCAATATCCTGGAGCTGAAGGACGCGGCGGAGAGCGGCTTTGTAACCTCTGAACTGCCCATGTACCTGGTGGGTGTGGCGGTGGCTGCCGTGGTAGGCTATTTCGCCATTCGGTTGGTCAAGACCCTGTCCAATAAGGGCAAGTTCGGCAAGTTCGCCTACTACTGCTGGGCGGTGGGCCTGGGCAGCCTGATTGCCGGAATTGTAAAGACTGTGGTGCTGAAATAAGCACTGCCGCTGTAAAGCGGAAAACCCGACCCTGAAAGGATCTGATACCATGGCCACCGCAAAGAAGAAAAGCACCGGAGGGAAGCGGACTGCCTCTTCCAGCCGGTCCTCCTCTTCCCGCACCACATCCAGCCGCAAAAAGCCCGCCCCCCGCCCGGTCCGGCGGGAGGTGGGGGCCGTGGTGTGTTTGCTGCTGGCCATCTTCGCCGCGCTGGGCTACTTCCACATCCAGGCCATCTTCATCGACTTCTTCTGCGGGCTGGTGAAGGGGCTGATCGGCTACGGCTATCTGCTGCTACCCCCCATGCTGTTGGTGGCCAGCGGTATTCTGGCCTTCCATCGGGGCCGCCCGGTGCGGCTTCGGGTGTGGTGCGCTCTGCTGCTGCCGGTGCTGGCAGGCGGCTTCTTCCACCTGCTGTTGGCCCAGGCTGCCTATGCCTGGGATATGAAGCTGCCGGAACTGCTCTGGAAACAGGGCGAGGCTTTGGCCAGCGGCGGTGTGATCAGCGGTGTGATTGCACTGGGTCTCACGGCTGTGTTCAGCAAGATCGGCGCCGGTATCATTTTTGTGCTGCTGGCTGTGATCCTGGTTATGGTGTGCTTCCATATTTCTCCCACCGATGTGGTGGACAGGCTTCGCAGCCGTCCGGAGTACGAGGAGGAGGAGATCCCCGAGCCCCGTCCCCGCCGGAAGAAAGCCGAGCGTGAGCCGGAACCTGTCCGGGAGGGCCGCAGACAGCAGCCCCAGATCGACATCCCGGTGGACGACGGTCCCCTGGTGGGCAAGAAGCGGGAGCCCAAGCCCATTGAGAAGAAGGAGCGCTTCTTCAACCGCAAGCCTTCGGTGCCCACCCCCGACCAGGTGCTGACCGGCACTACCCAGGCCCAGACGGAGGCGCCGGAGGAGGAGGCTCTGCCCTTTGCCGCCCCGGCAGAGATCCGGCATGAAGCCGTCCAGCCCCAGCCTGTGGTCCAGCCGGAGTCGGAACCCATTCCGGAACCTCAGCCTGTGCCCCAGCCTGCACCTCAGCCTGTGCCTGAGATCGTGCGGGAGCCCGCCGTGCCCCCCACCTCCGCCAAGGCCCGCCAGAAGGAGGAGACCGCCCAGGTTGCCGCCGAGGTGGCCCAGGACATTGCCCGAAGCCTGGAGGAAGAGCCTGTGGCTTACCAGTATCCCCCTGTCTCGCTGTTGACGGAAGGGGAGGGGGTATCCAGCTCCGATGTGGCGGGGGAGCTGCGGGTCAATCAGGCCCGTCTGTCTGATACCATCCGCTCCTTCGGCATCGACGCCAGCATCTCCAACGTGACCCGGGGCCCCTCGGTGACCCGGTATGAGCTGGAGCTGGATCAGGGCGTGCGGCTCAACAAGCTGACCAACCTGGCCGACGACATCGCTCTGGCTCTGGGCGCCACCGGCGTGCGTATCGCCCCCATCCCCAACCAAATCTCCATGGTGGGAATCGAGGTGCCCAACCGTCTGGTGTCCCCGGTGTACATCCATGACGTCATCGACTCCCGGGAATTCCGGGACAACCCCTCCAAGGTGTCCTTTGCCGTGGGCAAGGACATCGGTGGCAACAATATTGTGGGCAACATCGCCAAGCTGCCCCACCTGCTGATCGCCGGTACCACCGGCTCCGGTAAGTCGGTGTGTACCAACTCCCTCATCATCTCTCTGCTGTACAAGGCTACGCCGGAGGAGGTCCGCCTCATCATGGTGGACCCAAAGATGGTGGAGCTGGGCATCTACAACGGCATTCCCCATCTGCTCATCCCGGTGGTTACCGACCCCAAGAAGGCCGCCGGCGCCCTCCAATGGGCGGTGGTGGAGATGATGAAGCGATACCGGGCGTTCTCCGAGATCGGCGTCCGGGACCTGGCCTCCTACAATGCCCACGCCGCCAAGACCGACGACATGGAGAAGATGCCCCAGATCGTGGTGGTCATCGACGAGCTGGCCGACCTGATGCTGGTGGCCGCCAAGGAGGTGGAGGAATCCATCTGCCGGGTGGCCCAGATGGGCCGTGCCGCCGGTATGCACCTCATCATCGCCACCCAGCGGCCCTCTGCCGACGTGATCACCGGCCTGATGAAGGCCAACATCCCCAGCCGTATCGCCTTCGCCGTGGCCTCCTCTCTGGAGTCCCGTATTATTCTTGATACCACCGGCGCGGAAAAGCTGGTGGGCCGGGGCGATATGCTGTATTTCCCCCTGGGCTCCGGGAAGCCCCAGCGTGTTCAGGGCTGCCTGATCTCCGATGAGGAGGTGGCCGCCGTGGTGGGCTTCATCAAGCAGAACAGCGGCGGGGCCGAGTACGATCAGGAGATCATGCACGACATCGAAAAGCACGCCGCCGAGAAGGAAAAGGGCTCCAAGGGCGTGGGCGGCTCCGAACCCGAGGATGTGGGAGACGACTACGACGAGCTGCTGCCTGCCGCCATCGAAGTGGTGGTGGAGACCGGTATGGCCTCGGTGTCCATGCTCCAGCGGCGGCTCAAGCTGGGCTATTCCCGTGCCGCCCGTCTGGTGGACCAGATGGAGGAGAAGGGGGTCGTTGGACCCTTTGAGGGCTCCAAGCCCCGGCAGGTACTCATCAGCAAGGAACAGTGGCAGGAGATGCAGTTCAAGCAGGACATGGCCGGCAGTGCGCCGGAGCCGGTGCCCGACGAGCTGGAGTTTGAGGGGGACGCCATTCCCCAGAGCCGGGATATGCCCCCCTTTGATATGGAGTGATGGGAATGGAGCAGTTTGTAATCCGTCCCGCCGACGAGGGGGCCGGTGAGGCCATCCACGCCGGACTGCGGGCCTATAACCGGAAGTTTGTGCCGGATACGGCGGATCTGTCCCTGGTGGTTATCGACCAGGCCGGGCGGATCATCGGCGGCTGCGATGCCTTCCGGATGGGGGAGCTGGCCATGCTGGATGTGCTGTGGGTGGCAGAGGACCACCGAGGCGCCGGTCTGGGCGCCTGCATCCTGGAGCAGCTGGAGGAGAACGCAGCCCGGCAGGGCGCCAAGCGGCTGGAGCTGAATACCTTCGGCTTTCAGGCCCCCCGCTTCTATGAGAAGATGGGCTACCACCGCTTCGGTGCGGTAGAGCAGGGGACCGGCAGCTACGGCCACTATTTCTATGTCAAAGAGCTGTAATCAGTCAAAACCTCCGGCTAAGCCGGAGGCTTGAGTAGGCCCTAAAAGGGCCTGATACGGACGAAGCCCCTTAAGGGGCCCCGAAAGGTTTGCCGACTGCATTTCTTTCTCGGGCTTACC